>NZ_JBBHZK010000009.1:0-1092 GCF_049843555.1 Methyloversatilis sp. MC4-4 | reverse complement strand
GCAGGTGGATGCCGCGTCGCTCCTTGGGCTGATCGCCCGTCCTGTAGATTTTGCAGCACCTGCTCACCCTCACGTTCCGATCGAACAGTATCTTTGGCCCGGCTTTGCCGGCAGCCCGCATTCACAAGGTTGATCTCACGAGGTTTTGCATGGAGTTGTTTCATCTGGGTATCGACGTAGCCAAGGCCAAGCTCGACTGTGCGCTGCGCTCACCCGAGGGCAAGATTCGCCACAAGGTCATCACCAACGACGCAGCCGGCTTCGCCCAACTGCAGGCTTTCCTGTCCCGGCAACACGCTTTGACACTGCACGTATGCATGGAAGCCACAGGCGTCTATTGGGAGCCGGTGGCTGAGTTCCTCGCCGCTCTGCCCCACGTCACCGTCAGTGTCATCAACCCGGCGCAGATCAAGGCCTTTGCCGCCTCGCGCATGGTGCGCACCAAGACCGACAAGGTCGATGCCGCACTCATCGCTCTGTTCTGCCATGAACGCTCACCCAAGCCCTGGCAGCCGCCGTCCGAGGCCGAACGCACTTTGCGCGCGCTCGTGCTGCGTCTGGACAGCGTGCAAAGCATGCGCACCCAGGAATCGAATCGTCTGCTCGTTGCGCAAAGCGCGCTACGGCAGGGGATCACTCAGCACATCGAATGGCTGGACGCCGAGATCGAGCGGCTCGCCCGCGCGATCCGGGATCTGCTCGACCAGGATGACGATCTGGACGGCAAGCGTCGTCTGCTCGACAGCATCCCGGGCCTGGGCGAACGCACCATTGCCATTCTGCTGGCTTTCTACGCACGGGTATCCCGCTTCGACAACGCTCGTCAGGCCACTGCATTCGCTGGCCTTGACCCTCGGCAGCACCAATCCGGCAGCAGCGTCTGCGCCAAACCACGCATGTCCAAGGTCGGCCACTCTTTCCTGCGCAAGTCACTCTACATGCCGGCCATGGTCGCGCTCTATCGCACCGCCTGGGGGAAGCTCTTCCGACAGCGTCTGTCCTCTGCTGGCAAGCCGCCCAAACTCATCATCGGCGCAATGATGCGCAAGCTCATCCACGTCGCCTTTGGCGTTCTCCGATCCGGCAAACCTT
>NZ_JBBHZK010000008.1:0-5756 GCF_049843555.1 Methyloversatilis sp. MC4-4 | reverse complement strand
AGCAGCGAACGTTCTTTAACAAAACAAACAGCCGATAGGTGTGGGCACGGCGTGGTTGTAACGGCGAGCAGCTGTCGTTTCAGGGATTCCTGGGGTGGTGGTTGATCGCATGACAACTAAATTGAAGTGCTCATACGAATCAAAGGTTTTAAGCGAAAGCTTATACCTGTGAATTCTGACGAGTTTTGGGAATTAAACTGAAGAGTTTGATCCTGGCTCAGATTGAACGCTGGCGGAATGCTTTACACATGCAAGTCGAGCGGCAGCGCGGTCTTCGGACTGGCGGCGAGCGGCGAACGGGTGAGTAATACATCGGAACATGCCCAGTCGTGGGGGATAACACTTCGAAAGAAGTGCTAATACCGCATACGTCCTGAGGGAGAAAGCGGGGGATCGCAAGACCTCGCGCGATTGGAGTGGCCGATGTCAGATTAGCTAGTTGGTGGGGTAAAGGCCTACCAAGGCAACGATCTGTAGCTGGTCTGAGAGGATGATCAGCCACACTGGGACTGAGACACGGCCCAGACTCCTACGGGAGGCAGCAGTGGGGAATTTTGGACAATGGGGGCAACCCTGATCCAGCCATTCCGCGTGAGTGAAGAAGGCCTTCGGGTTGTAAAGCTCTTTCGGCAGGAACGAAACGGCGAGCTCTAACATAGCTCGCTAATGACGGTACCTGAAGAAGAAGCACCGGCTAACTACGTGCCAGCAGCCGCGGTAATACGTAGGGTGCGAGCGTTAATCGGAATTACTGGGCGTAAAGCGTGCGCAGGCGGTTGTGTAAGACAGGTGTGAAATCCCCGGGCTTAACCTGGGAACTGCGCTTGTGACTGCACGGCTAGAGTATGGCAGAGGGGGGTGGAATTCCACGTGTAGCAGTGAAATGCGTAGAGATGTGGAGGAACACCGATGGCGAAGGCAGCCCCCTGGGCCAATACTGACGCTCATGCACGAAAGCGTGGGGAGCAAACAGGATTAGATACCCTGGTAGTCCACGCCCTAAACGATGTCGACTAGGTGTTCGGTGAGGAGACTCATTGAGTACCGCAGCTAACGCGTGAAGTCGACCGCCTGGGGAGTACGGTCGCAAGATTAAAACTCAAAGGAATTGACGGGGACCCGCACAAGCGGTGGATGATGTGGATTAATTCGATGCAACGCGAAAAACCTTACCTACCCTTGACATGTACGGAACCCTGCTGAGAGGTGGGGGTGCTCGAAAGAGAGCCGTAACACAGGTGCTGCATGGCTGTCGTCAGCTCGTGTCGTGAGATGTTGGGTTAAGTCCCGCAACGAGCGCAACCCTTGTCATTAGTTGCTACGCAAGAGCACTCTAATGAGACTGCCGGTGACAAACCGGAGGAAGGTGGGGATGACGTCAAGTCCTCATGGCCCTTATGGGTAGGGCTTCACACGTCATACAATGGTCGGTACAGAGGGTTGCCAAGCCGCGAGGTGGAGCCAATCCCAGAAAGCCGATCGTAGTCCGGATCGCAGTCTGCAACTCGACTGCGTGAAGTCGGAATCGCTAGTAATCGCGGATCAGCATGCCGCGGTGAATACGTTCCCGGGTCTTGTACACACCGCCCGTCACACCATGGGAGTGGGTTTCACCAGAAGAGGCTAGCCTAACCGTAAGGGGGGCGGTCGCCACGGTGAGATTCATGACTGGGGTGAAGTCGTAACAAGGTAGCCGTATCGGAAGGTGCGGCTGGATCACCTCCTTTCTAGAGTCACAATCAGGTCGTGTCCACAACCTATCGGCTGTTAAAGAAGCAACAAGGGCAAGGAGCTCGGACGAGTCAGCGATGATGAGTCCGCGTTGAGCACCCGACCCTGGAAGGACCGGGTCTGTAGCTCAGCTGGTTAGAGCACCGTCTTGATAAGGCGGGGGTCGTTGGTTCGAACCCAACCAGACCCACCAGATTGCCTGCATGAGTAAGTGCAGTCTTTGGGGGATTAGCTCAGCTGGGAGAGCACCTGCTTTGCAAGCAGGGGGTCGTCGGTTCGATCCCGTCATCCTCCACCACTTCCTTTGATGGGACGTCGGTTGTTCTTGTTGCCGTGGCTTTGAGTGTGAGGCGTGGGGTGCAGAAATGCTGCCCAGACCTCACCCGCAAGGGTGCGAAGTTTGATCTTTAAAAATTTGGAAGAAGTAAAGGGATGTCGGCGTTTCAACCGCGTCGGCATCTCATGGGTAGTGATTGCATCGTCCCACCTCTTTGAACCAGCGGTGGGATAGATAGCGCGAGCGCTTGAGAACTATCCTGTAGTGCGGTGTGAGACGCAAGTCGAGCACAGCGTTATAGGGTCAAGTGAATAAGTGCATGTGGTGGATGCCTTGGCGATCACAGGCGATGAAGGACGTGCAAGCCTGCGAAAAGCTGCGGGGAGCTGGCAATGAAGCTTTGATCCGCAGATGTCCGAATGGGGAAACCCGGCCCGTAAGGGTCATCCCTGGCTGAATACATAGGCCAGAGGAAGCGAACCGAGCGAACTGAAACATCTAAGTAGCTCGAGGAACAGAAATCAACCGAGATTCCCAAAGTAGTGGCGAGCGAACTGGGAGTAGCCTGCACGACTAAACCATTTACTTAGCAAAACGGTCTGGAAAGTCCGACGATACAGGGTGATAGTCCCGTATGCGAAAAGTAGATGGCGGGTCTGAGCGTGCGACAAGTAGGGCGGGACACGTGAAATCCTGTTTGAAGATGGGGGGACCATCCTCCAAGGCTAAATACTCGTGATCGACCGATAGTGAACCAGTACCGTGAGGGAAAGGCGAAAAGAACCCCGGGAGGGGAGTGAAATAGATCCTGAAACCGCATGCATACAAACAGTGGGAGCCTCGAAAGGGGTGACTGCGTACCTTTTGTATAATGGGTCAGCGACTTACGTTCAGTAGCGAGCTTAACCGAATAGGGGAGGCGTAGCGAAAGCGAGTCTGAATAGGGCGATTCAGTTGCTGGGCGTAGACCCGAAACCAGATGATCTATCCATGGCCAGGATGAAGGTGCCGTAACAGGTACTGGAGGTCCGAACCCACTAATGTTGAAAAATTAGGGGATGAGCTGTGGATAGGGGTGAAAGGCTAAACAAATCTGGAAATAGCTGGTTCTCCCCGAAAACTATTTAGGTAGTGCCTCATGTATCACTCTCGGGGGTAGAGCACTGTAATGGTTGGGGGGGTCATTGCGATCTACCCCGCCATAGCAAACTCCGAATACCGAGAAGTGCGAGCATGGGAGACAGACGGTGGGTGCTAACGTCCATCGTCAAGAGGGAAACAACCCAGACCGCCAGCTAAGGCCCCCAATGCGTGGCTAAGTGGAAAACGAGGTGGGAAGGCATAGACAGCCAGGAGGTTGGCTTAGAAGCAGCCATCCTTTAAAGAAAGCGTAATAGCTCACTGGTCGAGTCGTCCTGCGCGGAAGATGTAACGGGGCTCAAGCCACGAGCCGAAGCTGCGGATATGTCGTAAGACATATGGTAGGGGAGCGTTCTGTAAGTCTGCGAAGGTGTCTGGTAACGGATGCTGGAGATATCAGAAGTGCGAATGCTGACATGAGTAGCGATAAAGCGGGTGAAAGGCCCGCTCGCCGAAAGCCCAAGGTTTCCTACGCAACGTTCATCGGCGTAGGGTGAGTCGGCTCCTAAGGCGAGGCCGAAAGGCGTAGTCGATGGGAAACAGGTCAATATTCCTGTACCAATCCATGATGCGATGGGGGGACGGAGAAGGTTATAGCAGCCGGGTGTTGGACGTCCCGGTTTAAGCAGGTAGGCGTGCTGCGTAGGCAAATCCGCGCGGCTTAGCCGAGATGTGATGACGAGGAGCCACGTGCTCTGAAGTGCTAGATACCACGCTTCCAGGAAAAGCCTCTAAGCTTCAGTCATGGATTGACCGTACCGCAAACCGACACAGGTGGGCAGGATGAAAATTCTCAGGCGCTTGAGAGAACCCAGGAGAAGGAACTCGGCAAATTGATACCGTAACTTCGGGAGAAGGTATGCCCTTAGTAGGTGAAGTCCCTCGCGGATGGAGCTGAACGGGGTCGCAGAGAATCGGTGGCTGCGACTGTTTAATAAAAACACAGCACTCTGCAAACACGAAAGTGGACGTATAGGGTGTGACGCCTGCCCGGTGCCGGAAGGTTAAGTGATGGGGTGCAAGCTCTTGATCGAAGCCCCGGTAAACGGCGGCCGTAACTATAACGGTCCTAAGGTAGCGAAATTCCTTGTCGGGTAAGTTCCGACCTGCACGAATGGCGTAACGATGGCCACACTGTCTCCTCCTGGGACTCAGCGAAGTTGAAATGTTTGTGAAGATGCAATCTCCCCGCGGCTAGACGGAAAGACCCCATGAACCTTTACTGTAGCTTTGCATTGGACTTTGACGGGACTTGTGTAGGATAGGTGGGAGGCTGTGAGACGTGGTCGCCAGATCACGAGGAGCCATCCTTGAAATACCACCCTGGTGTCGTTGAGGTTCTAACCTAGGCCCGTGAATCCGGGTCGGGGACCGTGCATGGCAGGCAGTTTGACTGGGGCGGTCTCCTCCTAAAAGGTAACGGAGGAGTTCGAAGGTTCGCTTGGTACGGTCGGACATCGTACCTAAAGTGCAATGGCAAAAGCGAGCTTGACTGCGAGACTGACACGTCGAGCAGGTGCGAAAGCAGGACATAGTGATCCGGTGGTTCTGTATGGAAGGGCCATCGCTCAACGGACAAAAGGTACTCTGGGGATAACAGGCTGATTCCGCCCAAGAGTTCACATCGACGGCGGAGTTTGGCACCTCGATGTCGGCTCATCACATCCTGGGGCTGTAGCCGGTCCCAAGGGTATGGCTGTTCGCCATTTAAAGTGGTACGTGAGCTGGGTTTAAAACGTCGTGAGACAGTTTGGTCCCTATCTGCCGTGGGCGCTGGAAGTTTGAGGGGGCCTGCTCCTAGTACGAGAGGACCGGAGTGGACATACCTCTGGTGTACCGGTTGTCACGCCAGTGGCATCGCCGGGTAGCTAAGTATGGAAGAGATAAGCGCTGAAAGCATCTAAGCGCGAAACTCGCCTCAAGATGAGACTTCCCGGGGACTCGATCCCCCTGAAGGGTCGTGGAAGACCACCACGTTGATAGGCTGGGTGTGGAAGTGCAGTAATGCATTAAGCTAACCAGTACTAATTGCCCGTGCGGCTTGACCCTATAACCGTGTGCTCAACAAATCGTTGAAACAGCACCGGTGATCCCAAGTGCCTCGCGCACACAATCACCCCATATCCTTTACTTCTTCCACATGTGTGCCCGATGCACCTCGCGCACGCATGAAAAGCTTCAGCCTGGTGCCCATAGCGCTGTGGAACCACCCCTTCCCATCCCGAACAGGACCGTGAAACGCAGCCGCGCCAATGATAGTGAGCACCTCGCTCGCGAAAGTAGGTCAGCGCCAGGCTACCCCACAACACAACGCCCGATCACACCCCAGTGATCGGGCGTTTGTGCTTCCAGAACCCGCGGCCGAACATCCTCCCCAACAACCCCGCAAACGACCAAATCCGGACCACAATCCGTCCCATGGCCGATCAAAACACCCCTCGCGCCTTCTCCGGTATCGACCGCCTCTACGGCAACGGCGCATACGCAAAACTCCACAACGCATCCGTCACCATCGTCGGAATCGGCGGCGTCGGATCTTGGGCCGCCGAAGCAATCGCACGACACGGCATCCACAACATCAACATCATCGACCTCGATAACGTCGCCG
>NZ_JBBHZK010000007.1:0-14723 GCF_049843555.1 Methyloversatilis sp. MC4-4 | reverse complement strand
CGCGCTGCCGGCAAGACCCAGCCATACGCCAACACCGACTTCACCGAAGCGCCGGACCGCAGCCACTGCACCTGCCCGGCGGGCAAGCGGCTGTATCGCAACGGCGGCGAATGCACGATCAACGGCTACGCCGCCACCAAGTACACCGGTGCTGCGCGCGACTGCGTGCCGTGCGATCAACGCAGCCGCTGTCTGCGCACGCCGGACAAAACAAAGGTTCGGCAGGTTGCCTTCTTCCGCGGCAAGCGCGACTCAACTGAGTCACACACCGAGCGGATGAAGCGGCGCATCGATTCCGCTGAGGGCAAACGGATGATCGCCGCGCGCTTCGCCACCGTCGAACCGGTGTTCGGCAACCTGCGGCACAACAAACGGCTCACCCGATTCACGCTGCGTGGGTGCACAAAAGTGGATGGGCAGTGGAAGCTGTACTGCCTGGTCCACAACATCGAAAAGCTCGGGCACCATGGATACGCGAATTAGGTAAGCTGGCGGGCGAAAATAACGTCATTCCGAGGACGCTCCGCAGCGGCTGGATCCGACGTCAGGAGACGACGATGAAACGAAGATCGCGGGACTGAAATGATGATGAAGAACTTCGAACCGGCCAGGGCCGGATGCAGCCACTTGCCCCGGAATGGGGTTTTTCTACAGCGTCGTTAGGCTTCACAGTGACACGTCGTCTTGTTCTCACCGCGCTCATCCTCGCATTGGCTCTGGCCGTAGCCGCAGCGCTTCTGCTGCGCACGGAGCAAGGCTACGCCGCTGCAAGCTATGCATGGCTCAAGCTCCGGGGTGGCTATACCGTCGAGGAACGCGTTCGCATGCACGCCGGCGCCGTTGAGTCGCGGCTCAGAGCCAAGTTCGAGGCGGTGGCGGTGCCGTACCCGCCGGCCCACTTGGCGTATGTCGCTTTCAAGGACTCTGCCCAACTAGAGGTCTACGCCCGAGCGCATCCCTCCGCGGAGTGGCGCCGCGTGCATACCTACCCAATCTTGGGCATGAGCGGAGATCTCGGCCCCAAGCTCCGCCAGGGCGACATGCAGGTACCCGAAGGCATCTACCGAGCGGAATATCTCAACGCCAACAGTCGCTTCCACCTCTCGATCCGCCTCAACTACCCGAACGAGTTCGACCTCGCCCAAGCGCGGGCCGATGGTCGGACACAACCGGGGTCGGACATCATGATTCACGGTACCGCCGCTTCCATCGGCTGCCTGGCCATGGGTAACCAAGCGGCCGAAGACCTGTTCATCCTCGCCGCACTCACGGGCAAGGAGCGGGTCGAGATCGTTGTCGCGCCTACGGACTTCCGGCGCCAACCGGTACGCGCGCCGGAGGGCTCACCCGCATGGCTGCCAGTTCTGTACCGCGAGATCAAGGCCGCACTGAATCGGTTTCCCGGTGAAGCCTAACCCTTCGCTCGAGGCGACGTCCGGCGCCCGAGCCAGCGACTGCAGCGGTCAGCGAGAGTGGTAGCTGCGCGCTCCGCTCACGCGTGAGGTCGCCCCTTGTCGCGCCATGCCCGTGTGCTAGTGTTTCGGGGCATTGAGGGTGGCAGGCCGTAGCGGGCGCCGCCGGCCTGGTTCAGTTCAGATCAACAGTCAGGGGTAGAGGCTTCGTCATGCACAACGTGCCTTCGCTGACGGCCTCGGTGCCGTCCAACACTGCGTTCGAACGGACCGCCCAAAGCTGCGCTTTGGGTACCCTGCGCGGCTGCGCCGCTCCGGCGTCCGCACAACTACGACGTTAGGCCGCAAATGCAGAAACATTGCTGCGACGCGATGCATATCCAAGCAGAGTTCTCCTGCGCAGTTCATTCAACACCTGAGTCCTGCCCAGACGCTCTTGTTGGCTACTCCGACCGCTTCCGTGAGTACGGGTTGCTCGTCCATGATGGAGGCACGAGCTCCATATCAATTCGCTTCTGCCCGTGGTGCGGCTCCAAGCTGCCGGAATCGTTGCGGGATCGCTGGTTTGAAGAGCTTTCCACGCTTGGCTTCGACGATCCCTGGTCCCAGGAAATTCCGGAAGCGTTCCGAACGGGTGCTTGGTATCGTGCGGCCTAACCAGTCTCTCGAGCCGACTCGCGTCGGCAGGCCGCCGCTCGCGGCTCAGCTTCAACGTTCGGCGTCATGAATACTGCGCTCGGAATTTCGGTCCTCGCTCTCACTGTTGGGGTCTGGTTCTTCTTTGAGAAGCGACGAGTGGATACGCAGTTCGAAAACACGTTTCGTGGTCGGGAGTCGCTATCGGATGACGACTTCTATGCAGCGTTCTATCAGGACTCTGGCATATCTCGCGAGGTAGTAACCGGAGTTCGGCAAGTCCTTGCAGACGAACTCCAAGTTGATGTGTCCCGGATGATCCCCGGTGATGACTTCTCTCGTAACTTGCGGTTCCTCTTGGAGAGCGACTCTATGGTCGACGTTACCCTTGTCGAAGCACTTGAAAAGCGCTTCAGAATCGCGATCTCGGACAAGGAGGCGGAAGACACCAAAACTGTCCACGACGTCATCACTTTTGTGCACAGGAAGACGCTGTCCAAATGACGCCGAACTAATAATTCCAGCGGATCGGCACAATGCTGCGCATTTCACCGACCGCTGAACTCAAACGTTGAGGCTGTAGAAAAACCCCTCCCCACCCTCATCCGTTCACATGCCGTTGTTATGATTCCGCATCGCCTCTCCGGAGCCCCGCGATGCCGCGATTCAAGACAGCCGACTACGGCCTGAAGCTCATCCCGGTCGATTTCGCGCAGCAGGTGCTTCCCGGCACCTTCGAGTTCGCGCTCTGCCACCTGGTCGACAACGAACTCGATCTCTCCACGCTCCGAGCCCGCTACGCCAACGACGCCGGCGGTGCCCCGGCCTTCGATCCTGCGGTGCTGCTCAAGATCGTGCTGCTCGGGTACTCGCGCGGGCTGATCAGCTCCCGCTCCATCGCCAGTGCCTGCCGCACCAACGTGCTGTTCATGGCCGTCTCGGGCGACAGCGCGCCGCACTTCACCACTGTCGCGCACTTCATCAGCAGTCTGGGCGACGAGGCCCAAGCCCTCTTCTGCCAGGTGCTGCTCGTGTGCGACCGCCAGGGGCTGATCGGGCGCGAGCTCTTCGCCATCGACGGCGTGAAACTGCCGTCTAACGCATCCAAGGCGAAGAGCGGCACCCGTACCGATTTCGAGCGCGAGGCAGCGAAGATGGAAGCGGCCGTGCAGCGCATGATTACCGAGCAGAAGGCGAGCGATGCCGCAGCCTGCGACGACGACATGGCCCGCGCACAGCGCACCCGCGAAAGACTCTCAAGCGAAGCAGCGAAGATCCGTGCGTGGCTCGCGCACCACCCGGACGACCGACGCGGCGCCAGGGGCGCTATGCGCCTGTCGAACCGCACCGACAACGAATCGGCCAAGATGGCCACCGCCAAGGGCGTGGTCCAGGGTTATACCGGCGTAGCCGCCGTCGATGCCGCCCACCAGATCGTCGTCGATGCGCAGGCGCACGGCACCGGGTCGGAACAGGAACTGCTGCTGCCCGTGATCGACGCAATCCTCACGCAGCGAGAACAGCACACGGCGATCTGCGCCGACGCGGGCTATCACTCCGAGAAGAACCTCGCCGAACTGGACAAGCGCGGCATCCCCGCCTGGGTCTGCGACAACGGCTACCGGCAACGCGACCCGCGATACGCCGATCAGGCCAAGCACAAGGCAAAGCCCGATCCGCTGTGGGACAAGAGCGAGAAGGCGAAACGGGCGCGCGCTGCCGGCAAGACCCAGCCCTACGCCAACACCGACTTCACCGAAGCGCCGGACCGCGGCCACTGCCTCTGCCCTGCGGGCAAGCGGCTATATCGCAACGGCGGCGAATGCACGATCAACGGCTACGCCGCCACCAAATACACCGGCGCCGCGCGCGACTGCGTGCCGTGCGACCAACGCACCCGCTGCCTGCGCACACCGGAGACGACGAAGGTGCGACAGGTCGCCTTCTTCCGCGGCAAGCCAGGCCACACCGAATCACACACCGAGCGCATGAAGCGGCGCATCGATTCCATGGAAGGCAAACGGATGATCGCCGCGCGGTTTGCCACCGTAGAGCCCGTGTTCGGCAACCTGCGGCACAACAAACGGCTCACCCGCTTCACGCTGCGCGGGCGGGAGAAGGTGGATGGGCAATGGAAGCTGTATTGCCTGGTGCACAACATCGAAAAGCTCGGGCACCATGAATACGCGAATTAGGTAAGCTGACGGGCGAGGCCGACGCCATTTCGAGCACGCCCGGCAGCGGCCGGCGCTGCCGTCAGGGGACAACGCTGAAACGACGATCGCGAGACTGAAACGATGATGAACGACTTTGAGCCGGTGTGCGCCGGTCACAACCGCTTGCCCCGGAATGGGGTATTTCTACAGCGTCGTTAGGCATCTCGTGGGATCGTCCGACTACTTTGCTTTGCTTGCAGCTGGCCTGCCACTCGGTTTGCTGCTTCTTGCGGTCCTGAGCGGGAAGGGTCGCGAGGCCATTCGCGGCACGGTTACTCGTTGGTGTCTTTGGTTCGGCGCGCTATCTGCCGGAGTTCTTGGTCTGGCTGTACTTTTCGGCGTTGATCTTGTTCCAACTAAGGGCATCCTCGGCATGGTCTTTGTCGGCCTGCCGGCTCTCACGTCGGGTATGCTCATGTCTCTATTCGGTCGCCTGTCTCGGCGCACACCGTAGCCTCGTTGAACATGTATCACCCAAGGCGCACGTACGTGAGCGCTTGCGAGGAGGGGCTGTTGCCGATGCCTAACCCTTTAGTCGAGCGGACCTACACGAAAAGCCGCGCAGGTCGCTCACTTCCACGTTAGCCCTATGACCCACACGCTCACTGTCACCGAAGAGGACGTGGTTTGCGCGCAAAGGCTGCATGCAACGCCTAGCGCTTCACTCTCCGTCCTTCTCGTAGCCGGCGCCGTCATCGTTGTCGTAGGAGCCTATGCGGAAGGCCGGTTGCCGGCTGGTGCGGCAATTGGCGCCTTAGCGGGAATGTTCGGTTGGCTGGCCATCTTATTTCTCATCATCATTCCCTACCGCGCAAAGCGTATATACCGCCAACAGAAGAACCTTCATCTGAAGCACAGGTTCTGGTGGGATAGAGAAATGGTCTTCTTCCAGTCGGAAGACAGCGAGGGCAAGATCCGGTGGTCCGACTTAACGAAGGTGAAGGAGAACCGAAAGATGCTCTTGCTGTATCACTCCGATACGCTTTTCAACATGGTTCCCAAGCATTGTTTCGCTGAGCACGAAGACCTTGAGGCGTTCAAATCATGCCTCTCTGCTCTCCGCAAGGGCTAACCCGCCGCTCCAGGGGACGCCACGCAAGCTGCGCTTCCCGGTTCCCTCCGGCCTCCGGTCGCCCTGAGCTAGCACGTTAGCCCACATAAATGCACATCGCGCCCGAACCTGCTGCTCAAGACGTGATTTCGCTTTTGGAAGCGTGTGCCTTGCCGGTGGCCGATATCGCCGCTGGTTCCCCGGTTCAGTTCTTCGGCATCCGCTCTGCCGGCACGCTGGCGGCTGTAGTTGGCGTCGAACTCTATCCAACCGCTGCTTTGCTGCGCTCCCTAGCAGTTGAGCCATCCTTCCGTGGTCGCGGTTTCGCTCGCTCCCTGGTCAGGTTTGTCGAGTCATTTGCCGCATCCCAAGGTGTCGAGACTCTATTCCTCCTCACAACCACCGCTGAGCGCTTCTTTCTGGCGCTCGGCTATCTGCCTGTCTCGCGCGTTGCCGCACCAAAGGCTATTCAGGCCACATCGCAGTTCACAAGCCTCTGCCCCGCTTCTTCAGCATTCTTAGCCAAGCGTGTCGCCACTGCGGCCTGACACTCCAGCCAAACGGACCGCCAAACCCCCGCCTTTGGGTTGCCTCCATCCGCCTCGCACGGCGTCCGGTTACTTTCACCGTTGAACGTCACAGGTTCTTCGTATATCTGACGGGCAGTCCAAGTCGGCGTTAAGCGCCCGAGCTGGCGACTGCAACGGTCAGCGAGAGTGGTGGCGGCAGCACTCCGAGTGCAAGTGAGTTCACCCCTTGTTGCGCCATGCCTTTGTGCTAGTGTTTCAAGGCATTGGGCGCGGTAGGCCTTCGCAGGCGCCGCTGGCCCTGGTTCAGTTCAGATCAACTGTGGGGTGCAACGGCTTCGTCATGCACAACGTGCCTGCGCTAACGGCCTCGGCGCCGTCCAACACTGCGTTCGAACGGATGCCCAAAGCTGCGCTTTGGGTTCCCTGCGCGGCTCCGCCGCTCCGGCGACCGCACAACTACGGCGTTAGGTCTGTCATTCGCATCGTCATATCGTCCAAATGACCACTGCCATTGCGTTCTTGCCGCTTCTTCTTCTGCCTTTCCTCTATGCTCTCTTCGCGAAGGCCTCGGCCTTCCTTTATGGCAGGGCCCAGATAAGTTGGCTGCATTCGCTCATCTTTGGAGCTCTGCTCGTCTTCGCCGGCTTTGTGGGTGCACTTCTTCATCGCGCCGCTGGGAGCCCCCTGCCAATCTCACTGGCAGTTCTGTTGAGCTTCGCGCTTCTCGTCACCGTAGGTGGCTGGTACTTGGGTCCTAGGGCCAAATCAGCAATCGGCAGCCCGCTCCAATTCAAGGGTGGCGCAATACTCTCTTCTATCGTCTTCGGTCTGCTTGCGCTCTTTGGCATAGTGTTCGCCGTCCTTGTCCCGCTCCTGCTACATGCGCACCAGGCCTAACCCGGACTGGCCTGCGGCCAGCCCCTTACGTCGAACGCTATGGCGCTAATGCGTAGAGCAATTCCCGCAGCGTGGCATCAATATCGCCGCCGCAATGTCATCGCAACGCTCGGCCTTGTTGCAGGCATGCCCTGCACGGTCGCGCTAGCGATCCTGATCAAGCCGTCGAGCCCAGAGACAACGCAGTTTGCGTTTCCAATCGTCATGGTCGTATGGGCTCTACTTTGGGCTCGGTCTGCTTTTCGTATCGTCCGATGGCCTTGCCCGAGGTGTGGTCGCGCGTGGCTGTCATATCAAGAAGCAAACTTCGGCGCCGAGCGACGCTGCAGACAGTGCGGCTTGGGCCTCTATGAAGCGCCATAACATGGCGGTTGACCTCGCTCCCTTCGCGCGCCGGCCACCTCACGTTGGACATCGCAAGCAGACCACTTCCACATCGCCGAATGAATAGATCTGATCCTCCCGAGAAGCCAAAAGTCAAGCAGCCTCCCGTACTCTTCGCCAAGACTCAAGCAGTCATCGAACGAGCTAGCAATTTGCTGGGCGGCCCCCTTATCACGTACTGGAACAATCCGAGAGGCTCTGTTTGCTCAAGTGATGTCGTCGCTCTCAGTGCAGTTCTTGAACGCCTAGGGAATCATGAGACGCTGTACTTGTTCATCAAGTCAGATGGCGGCAGCGGGCAGGTTTCGCTTCGAATGGTCAATCTCCTACGGCAGCACTGCAAGAATCTTGTTGCGTTGGTCCCGCTTGAATGCGCATCCGCTGCCACGATGATCACCTTGGGGGCCAACAAAATTCTGATGGGGCCTACCGCGTATCTGACAGCCGTAGACACATCGCTGAATCACGCACTCTCACCGGTTGATCGCGACAACGATCGAGTCAGCGTCAGCCTGGACGAACTGAATCGAGTTATAGGTCGTTGGCGATCGGAACAGCCTGATCAAGCCGACAACGCGTACAAGAGCTTGTTTGCGTATGTGCATCCACTGGTTATCGGGGCGATCGATCGTGCCGAGTCACTTTCAATGATGCTTTGCCAGGAGCTGCTGGCGTATCACATTGAGAGCGAAGAGGTGGCGCATAAGATTGCGGCTACGCTCAATTCAAAGTACCCATCTCATAGCTACCCGATCCTGCTCAACGAAGCTGCAAAGATTGGGCTCAAGGCCGGTCCCATGCCATTAGAAGTCAATGCACTGCTCCTCGAGCTGAATCGGCTATACAGTGAAATGGGACAGAAGGCGACAACCGACTTTGACGAGATACGCGCCCATGGCAATGAAATACTGAACATTCTTGAGGGGAAGAATCTCCAAGTCTTCTACCAACACGACAAGGATTGGTTCTACCGTAGTGAAGAGCGACGGTGGATAACCATGAACGACAACAGTAGCTGGCGCCAGATTGAGAAGGCTGGCGGCAAGCTTAGACGTAGCATCATGCACATTGCGTAGCGCACCGAGCGATGCCTAACCCCTCGTTGCAGCCGACGGTCAACGGCATGGCGCGGCCTGCGGCTGAACTCGAACGTTGAACGTCACCGGTCCTTTGTTTTTCTCGCGGGCGGTCCGAGTCCGCGCGCAGCGCCCAAGTTGGCGACTGCCGCGGTCAGCGGTAGCAGTCGCTGCGCACGCCGCTCACGCGCCGGGCAGCCCCTTCTCGCGTCATGCGCGTGTGCTAGTTTTCTGAGGCATTGAGGGCGTAGGCCGTTGCAAGCGCCGCTGGCCTGCTTCAGTTCAGATCAACCGTAGGGCAACGGCTTCGTCACGCGCAACCTGCCTTCGCTGGCTCGGTGATCGCGGCATTTTGCTGTTACCCAGCGTCTACCGCCTGGACGATGAACTTGTCCCGACCCAACCCACCTGTAAGACGGTGAGCGACCTCTTGCCGACGACAGCCGGACGCAATCACTTGCCCCGCGATGGGGCTTTTCTGTAGCGTCATCAAACTTTATCGGGCTTCCCGCGCATGAACCAGGACGAACTTAAAGCCGTGTTTGATCAGCAGGCTTCCGGCTATGAACATCAGCAAAGGAAACTTGCACCTGTTCATGAAGGCCTTCATTTTCAGCTTGAATGGATATTCTCCGGGCTGCCTGACAGAGCCCGGATACTGTGTGTTGGATTGGGCGCAGGTGCGGAGCTTTCCTACCTGGCCAAGAAGTTTCCGCACTGGCGCTTCACGGCCGTGGAGCCGTCCGGAGCGATGCTCGATGTCTGTCGCCAGAGAGCGGAGAAGGAGTCGTTCGCCTCGCGCTGCATGTTTCACGAAGGCTATCTGGAATCCTTGCCCGATATCGAGCCTCATGATGCAGCCACGTGCTTCATGGTGTCGCAGTTCTTTCTTGATCAGGACGAACGCGCCCGCTTCTTCCGCTCCATCGCTGCGAGGTTGCACCCGGGGGGCATTCTGGCCAGCGCGGATCTGTCGTCGACGGTGGGCTCACCCGAGTACGACACCTTGCTGAAAGCCTGGGTCAGCATGCTCCACGCAGCCAAGGTGCCCGCTGACGCAATCGAGAAAACGCACGCGGCATGGGCGAAGGATGTGGCCATTCTTCCGCCGGGCGAGGTCGAGGCCCTTATCGGACGCGGTGGCTTCAGCCGTCCTGTCCAGTTCTACCAGGCGGGTTTCGTCCATGCCTGGTGTGCACGGCGCTCGACGTGAAATGCCGTGCGACGGTCGTTTCCAGTCCGGTTGCCCTCGCCAATTCGCGGCAACCGGACCGGGGGTGAACGGCGGCGTCGAGGCACTAGAAGATCGCGCGCGGGTAACGGCGCCAGCGGCTTTTCGGCTTTCTTTCCGGCGGTAGTGTCCGATTGCAGCGCCGCGCCCACGCGGGCGCCAGTCGTCGAGCCGTCCGTATCGGCCAACGGTGTCAGGGGAGACACCGGATCAACTGCGCGGTAAGGTTCACCGCCATGCAGTGCCGCTGACCCAGGCACCGAAGGGGGGCACGGGCGCTCGCTGGCTGCTTCCGCGCTGTTGCTGACCCTGGGTCGATGCACTGCCTTGCCCCTCCCCTCAATCGTCAGGCACTTTCCGCTCATTACGCCATGGCCAAGACCGCAGTCATTTCCGCAGTGGTCGCGACGGCAGTGACCGCCGCCGCGTTTCTGCTCAATCCTTCGCCCGAGCAGCACCGCGCGAAGATCAAGGAGGTCATCGCCGAACGCAGCCCGCTGGCCGGCGTGCTCGGCATCGGGGCACTGACGGCCTTCACGTCGACGTATCATCCCTTCGGCATCGCGTCCTACACGACGGTAAATGAACGCACGATCTCGGTGGGCGCACTGGGCATGGTGTTCGTGCTGGAACCGAAGAAGGACGAATAGCGCGGCTGGCCCGCCACGCGACCCGTGCCCTGACGGAGGTCATCATGACGCCCGAAGCCCTCGTCGCCCTCACCCTTGCCGGCGCGTGCCTGATCCTGCTGTTCTGGCGCACCCTGCTCGAGCTGCTGGTCGTCTGCGCAGTCTTTGGTGGCCTGGGACTGATCTGGTCAGCCGACATGCCGCCCGTCTGGCTCAAGGGCGTACTGACCGTCGCACTGCTGGCGGTATCGGGCCTGATTGCCGAGAAGATCGGCCTGCGCATCGGCGAGCGCCCGCGGACGGGCCGCCGCGGGCGCAGCGTGTCAGCGAGCACCCCGGACTGCAAGCGCTGCGGCAACAGCGGCTCGGTGCTCTGCGGCATCTGCCATGGCTCGGGCGAGGGACAGGGCAGCGCCGGCCTGGTGCTCGGCCGGCACGTGCCCTGCACTTTCTGTAACGGCCGCGGCCGCACGCCATGCGGCTGCGGGCGCTGACGCCGATGGCGGCTCCGTGATGCCGCCGCCCTGATGACCGGACACGCCATGAAGAAATCGCTGCTCCTCGCGCTGACGCATACCCTGGCGGCCGCCGTCGGCTTCGCGCTCGGCATCTACGCGCTGCCGATCCTGATCGCGCCGCCGGCGCCTTCGGGCGAGGAGGTGGCCGCGCAGGCGACCTCGGCCCGGTACGAAGCACAGTTCCGTCGCGATCTGAAAGACAGCGATGCGCTGCACTGGGGCGAGGGCAAGGTGTCGATCGGCGCCGAGGCCATCGTGTTCGAGGGCGAGCTGGCGCCCGGCCCGGACTACAAGCTCTATCTGTCGCCGGAGTTCGTCGAGACCGAAGCCGACTTCCTCCGGCTTAAGGCCCGCATGGTGAGGATCGGCGACGTTCGCACCTTCCGCAACTTCGTCGTGCCAGTACCCGCCTCGGTCAACCCGTCCGACTATTCATCGGTGATCGTATGGTGCGAAACCTTTAACCAGTTCATCACCGCCGCGCGCTACCGCTAGGGACGGGCCGTCGACAATCGGTGCCACTGGGCGCCATTCGCCGTGTCCTACCGGAAGCGGAACACTGAGGGAGGATGCCATGCACACCGCCGAGAACCTTCGCGTACACGCCGTCGCACCGACGACGGAAGTGTCCACCGCGCAGCGCCTGCCCTACTTCGTCGGCATTTCCGGCCAGACCGTCGGCGCCACCGGCCTGTCGATGCATCTGGTGGTGATTCCGCCGGGTGCGCGGTCGGCGCCGCATCTGCATGTCGGCTACGAAACCGGCATCTATGTGCTGGAGGGCGAGGTGCTCACGCGCTGGGGTGAATCGCTGGAAAACGAGGTGATCAGCCGGGCCGGCGAGTTCCTGTTCGTGCCGCCGGGCGTGCCGCACGAGGCGGTGAACCTGAGCGCGACGCAGCCGGCGCGCGCGGTGGTGGCGCGCAACGACCCGGCGGAGCAGGACAAGGTCCAGCCCTGGCCGCCCGCCTGATCGGGGGCGTGGCGGGCTTCACGGCAGCGCACGAAGGCGACGGGCACACTGGCGCCGCCTTTCCGCCTCATTTCGGAGAACCGTCATGACCCTCTTCCCGCGCGCCCGCAACCAGACCCACTCGATGCAGGGCAATCACATCGCCGGCGTCGCCACGCCGGGCAGTGGCGCGCGGCAGATCGAAATGTGGCGCGGGCGCATGGAGGCCGGTGCCGCGACCCCGCCGCACCGCCACAGCGGCGAAGAGGTGGTGCTCATCCTCAGCGGCAGCGGGCGGGCGACGGTGGACGGGCATGAGCTTCGTTACGCCGCTGGCGACACGCTCATCCTGCCGGCGCATGCGGTGCACCAGATCTTCGCCGAGAGCGACAGCGAATTCGTGTCGGCGATGCCGCTGGGCGACACGGTGGCGCTGCCCGATGGCACGGTGATGAACCTGCCCTGGCGCGCCTGAATACGATGACCGCCGAACAGGCCGAGGCACTGCGCCAGTTGCTCGCCAGCCAGCCGGTGGCGGCTCTGGCGACGCTGCACAACGGCGAGCCGGCCGTCTCGATGGTGCCGTGGGCGCTGCGGGCCGATGGCTGCTTCGTCATCCACGTCAGCGCGCTGGCGAGTCACACCGCCGACCTGCGCGCCCACCCCGAGGTCGCGCTGCTGATCACCGCGCCGCTGGCGACCGGCGATTCGCCGCTGGCGCTGCCGCGGCTGAGCGTGCGCGGGCGGGCGGAACCCTGTCCGCCCGGAGCGCCCGGCTACGAAGCGGCGCGCGCTGCCTATCTCGCCCGATTGCCGGAGAGCGAGGAGCTGTTTTCCTTCGGCGACTTCTCGCTGTTCGTGATCACGGTGCTGTCGGCCCGCTTCGTCGGCGGCTTCGCGCAGGCGTACTCGCTCACGGCAGTGGGCTTAGCCGACATCGTCGCCGGTCGCGCCTGAAAGATTGTCGTCCGCCTTGCGGCTTGATGACGATATGCTTGTCGCACGACGCGCGCGGTTCGATGGCGTCGCATCCGAAGGACGAGCTCAAGGAGGATGTCAGATGAAAAAGATGATTCTTGCGTTGATGATGGCCGCGAGCGGCGCGGCCAGCGCCGATGTCGTGGTTCCGGTCAGCGTGGTGGACGAAAAGGGCGTCGGCACGCCGGTTGGCAATGTGACGATTTCGGAAACGCGTTACGGTCTGGTGTTCACGCCGGCACTGCAGGGCCTGCCGCCGGGACTGCACGGCTTCCATGTGCACCAGAACCCGAGCTGCGAGCCGATGGACAAGGATGGCAAGAAGGTGCCAGCGCTGGCGGCCGGCGGCCATTACGATCCGGCCGGCAGCGGTAAGCACGGCACGCCCTGGGGCGACGGACACCTGGGTGATCTGCCGCCGCTCTATGTCGACGCGGCCGGCAACGCGACCAACCCGGTGCTTGCGCCGCGGCTGAAAGCGGCCGATGTGGCTGGCCGTTCGCTGATGCTGCACGCCGGCGGCGACAACCACGCAGACCACCCGGCACCGCTGGGCGGTGGGGGCGCCCGCGTGGCCTGCGGCGTGATCCGCTGAGCGGCATTGCCGCTCACTTGGTCGCAGCCCCGCTGCATGCGGCAGGGCTGCGACAGTTGACCAGGGGCGCCGCGACGCCGGATCGCGGATAATCCGGCATGACCTCTGCTGCTTCCCCCTCCCCCGACACCGCCTTCGACAGCCTGCCGCTGTCGCCCGACACCCTTGCCAACCTGCGCACGCTCGGTTTCGACGCGATGACGCCGGTGCAGGCGGCCGCGCTGCCGGTCGCGCTGGCCGGGCGCGACCTGATCGCGCAGGCGAAGACCGGCAGCGGCAAGACCGCCGCCTTCGCGCTGCCGCTGCTGGCCCGGCTGAACCCGCGCTGGTTCTCGCCGCAGGCGCTGGTGCTGTGCCCGACGCGCGAACTGGCCGACCAGGTGGCGAAGGAAATCCGCCGCCTGGCGCGCGGTACCGACAACATCAAGGTGCTCACGCTGTGCGGCGGCAGCAAGATCGGCCCGCAGGTCGACAGCCTGTCGCACGGCGCGCACGTCATCGTCGGTACGCCGGGCCGCATCATCGACCACCTGGAGCGCAACACGCTCGACTTGCGCGGCGTGAATACGCTGGTGCTCGACGAGGCCGACCGCATGCTCGACATGGGCTTCGTCGACGACATCGCGCACGTCGCGCGCCAGTGCCCGCGCGAGCGGCAGACGCTGCTGTTCTCGGCCACCTTTCCGGATGGCATCGAGCGGCTGGCGGCGCAGTTCCTGCGCACGCCTGAGCGCATCGCGGTCGAGATGCAGCACGCCGAACACAAGATCCGCCAGCGCTTCTTCGAGGTCGACGAGGCGCAGCGACCGGAAGCGGTGCTGCGCCTGCTGCGCCATTACCGGCCGGTCAGCACCATCGCCTTCTGCAACACCAAGCGGCGCTGCCGCGAGGTGGTGGCAGCGCTGCGCGAAGCCGGCATCGAGGCGATCGAACTGTCGGGCGACCTGGAACAGCGCGATCGCGACCGCGCGCTGCTGCGCTTCGCCCAGCGCAGCGTGTCGGTGCTGGTGGCGACCGACGTCGCCGCGCGCGGGCTGGACATCGACGCGCTGGACGCGGTGATCAGCGTCGAACTGACGCCCGACCCCGAGGTGCACGTGCACCGCATCGGCCGCACCGGTCGCGGCGACGCCGAAGGCGCGGCCTGGGCGCTGGTCGCCCCGTTCGAGAAGGTGCGCGCGCAGCGCATCGAGGAAGCGCAGGGCCGGCCGCTGGAGTGGGGCACGCTGGCCGAACTCGAAGCGAGCAGCGACGCACCGCTGGTGCCGCCGATGGCCACGCTGCAGATACTGGGCGGCCGCAAGGAAAAGATGCGTCCCGGCGACGTGCTCGGCGCGCTCACCGCCTACGCCGGCTTCACCCGCGAGCAGATAGGCCGCATCGACGTGACCGACTACCTCACCTTCGTCGCCGTCGATCGCAGCATCGCGAAGGAGGCAGTGCTGCGGCTGGATGGCGGCATGGTGAAGGGGCGGTACGTGAAGGTGAAGCTGGTGGAGGAATAAGCGGCCTCGGTCGCGACACAGCCGCTGCTGTCTGCAGGCTTAGATTCAGGCCGCTGTCGGGGTCAAGACCCCTCCCACAGAACCCGCGCCCAGGCTTCGGCGGCGGATCGGGC
>NZ_JBBHZK010000006.1:0-51621 GCF_049843555.1 Methyloversatilis sp. MC4-4 | reverse complement strand
GCGGCTGCTGCGGGCCGCCGGCTTCGATCAGAGGCCGCAACCGCGAACAAGCGCGCGCCCACAAAGCCCCAAGTCACCTGGCACGGTCGGCCACTCGTGACGCGCTGCGCAGGCCTTCGCGCCCCGCCCGCTCCATCATGCGCGGCTGTCGACTATCGCCCTGCTCCATGTCCACCCAATTCCCTCTCGATGCCTACCTCGCTCGCCTGGACTGGACTTCTGCCGCCCGTCCGGTCGCCGATGCACCAACGCTCGATGCGCTGGTGCTTGCGCACACGATGGCCATCCCCTTCGAGAACCTCGACCCGCTGCGGCGCAAGCCGGTCGCCGTGGACTCGGAAACGGTCGCTGCCAAGCTGATCGATGCCCGCCGCGGCGGCTTCTGTTTCGAGCACGGCCGACTGTTCGCCGATGCGCTGCGCGCGCTCGGCTACCCGGTGCGCGAACTGGCGGCACGCGTCATGTGGATGCAGCCCGACGACGCGCTGACGCCGCAGTCGCACATGCTGCTCGATGTCGACACGCCGGATGGTGAGCGCCTCGTCGACGTCGGCTTCGGCGGCCTCACGGTCACCGCTGGTCTGCGCTGGGAAGACGGGCTGGAGCAGCGCACGCCGCATGGCGCCTACCGCCTGCTGCGGCGCGACGATTACTGGTGGCTGCAGTCGCAGATCGCGGGCGAATGGAAGAATATGTACCGCGTGCGCCGCATCGACATGCACGGCTGCGACTACGAGGCGTCGAGCTACTTCCTGTCCACCCACCCGCAGTCCATCTTCACCGGCAATCTGATGCTGGCGCGGGCCGGGGTCGATCGCCGGTGGACGCTGTTCAACCGCGACCTGTCCGAATACCGCGCCGACGGCAGCGTTGCGCGCCGCACGCTGGCCGACGGCGACGCGCTGATCGCCACGGTGCAGGACCTGTTCGGCCTGCCCGTCGCGGATCAGCCTGACCTGCTCACCCCGCTGCGGGCGCTGGCCGCGGACTGAGCCAGCCTGCCTGCGCTCAGCCGTTCGACTTCCGGCTGCCGCCGGCCAGTCCGAATGCGCGCGAAAACTGTTCCGCCGACAGTGCCTGCCCGAACAGATAGCCCTGCCCGTGCACGCAGCCCTCGCGGAACAGGCGTATGCGCTGCACGTCGCGCTCTATGCCTTCGGCGATGCTGTCCAGTTCGAAACTGCGCGTGATGTCGAGTATGGCGCGCACGACCGAGGCGTCGCGCTCCGATTCCAGCATGCCCTCGACGAAGGAACGGTCGATCTTGATCCGCGTCAGCGGGTAGCGCTTGAGCAGGCTCAGCGATGCGTAGCCGGTGCCGAAGTCGTCGAAGGAGACGCCGACGCCGAGCGCCCGCACGCGCTGCAGCGTGTCCAGCACCAGGTCGTCGTGATCGAGCACGATGTTCTCGGTCACTTCCAGTTCGAGCGCTTCCGGCGGCAGGCCGTGCTTGTCGAGTGTCGCCTGCACCTGCGCTGCCAGATCGCCGACGCGGAACTGGGCGCCGAACAGGTTCACGCCCATGCGGAAATCCGGCGCGCCGTTGCGGCGCCAGTACGCGGCCTGCGCGCAGGCCTCCTCCAGCACCCAGGCGCCGACCGTCGCCGCGAGGGGTCCGCCTTCGAGCGCCGGCAGGAAAGCGGCCGGCGACAGCAGCCCGCGTTCCGGATGCAGCCAGCGTATCAATGCTTCGGCGCCGGTCAGCGCGCCGTCGTACAGCCTCACCTGCGGCTGATAGAACAGCAGGAACTCGCCGGCGTGCGCTGCACGGTGCAGTTCCATGCTGTACAGCCGACGCGCGACCGCTTCCATGCGCAGCGCCGGCTGGTAGGTGAAGCACTGCGCGCGGCCTATGCTCTTGGCCTTGAACAGCGCGAGATCGGCATTGCCTATCAGTTCCAGCGCCTCATCGGCCTGCTGCGGCGCCACCGAAATGCCGCAGCTGGCGGCGACGCGCACCTCGTGGCCGTCGGCGACGATGGGCATTTCGATCGCCTGCAATACGACGTGGGCCACCATCGCGGCGCTTTCCGGGTCGCCGGTGCCGGCCAGCAGCAGCGCGAATTCGTCGCCGCCGATACGCGCCGCGAAGCCCTGCATGCCGGCTACCGCCTCAAGCCGGCGGCCGACTTCCTGCAGGATGTTGTCGCCGATTGCGTGGCCCAGCGTGTCATTCACGTCCTTGAAGCCGTCGAGGTCGATCATGACGACGGCAGCCGGCAGAGGTCGCGTCAGCGCGTCCTCGACGCGGCGGAAGAAGCCGGCGCGGTTGGCCAGGCCGGTCAGGCCGTCGGTATTGGCCATGCGGCGCAGCGCGTTCTCCCGCTCGCGCCGTTCGGTGCAGTCCTGCAGGTGGGCGCTGAAGGTGACGCCCGCCGCCTCGCGGTGCATGAACAGCGTCAGCCCGAGCAGCAGTTCGACGCCGTCGCTGCGCAGTCCGATGATGTCCTTCGGCACGTCCAGCCCTTCGAGCGAGCCCTGTGCAACGGCACGGGCGAGCAGGTCGCGGAAGGCGGCCCGGTCGCGTTCGGGCAGCAGCGCATCGACGGGCTCGCCCAGGCCTTGCGTCGGCGAGCGACCGAGCAGCGCGGCGGCTGCGCTGTTGCAGCCGATCAGCCTCGCCGCCGCGTCGAAGGCGATCAGCGGGTTCGGTGCGTTCTTCGCGAAGTCGTCGAAAGCAGGGCGACCGTGCTCGGGCGACACCTCGATGCGGCGCAGTTCCATGCGGTCGGCGGCCATCTTCGCCAGTTCACGCAGCCGCTCGCAGTCCTCTTCGGTGAAGTCGTCGTGCGGCCGGTTGTCGATCACGCACAGCGCGCCCAGCGCATGCCCGTCCGGCGCCAGCAAGGGCGCGCCGGCGTAGAAGCGCAGATTGGCGCTGCCGGTGACCAGCGGATTGTCGTGGAAGCGTTCGTCGAGGCGTGCGTCCGGCACCACCATCACGTCGTGCTGATTGATCGCGTGCGCGCAGAAGGACACGTCGCGCCGCATGTCGACCGCTTCGTCGATACCGGTGCTGGCAGCGAAGAACACGTGATCGCTGCCGATCAGGTTCACCGCGGCGACCGGCATGCCGAACATGCGCGCGGCGATGCGCACCACCGGGTCGAGGCTGGGTAGCTGGTGGTCGCTGTCCAGGCCGTAGGCAGCGAGCGCTTCGAGCCGCTCAGGCTCGGTCGGAAAAATCGAGGGGCATTTCATCGAGACCTCCTGCAAGGTGCCGGGCCTGCAGCGCGTGACACGCATGCAGTACGAGCCTGGCATGGACGGCCCGTTCAGGGTGCCCTGCCTGATGCGATCACAGTGAATGGAAATTGTTTCATCGAATCCACCGGGCTCGTTGTGCTGAAATTGCCGATTACATATATGCCACGCGACATCGGGAAATCGTCACGGCTCCTCGGCGCGCGCATCTGTACCGCACAATCTGTACGTGCTGTGCTGGTCCGTCGGCGCATATCGCTGCAGTTTTCGACAAGACAGGCCGGCACCGGCGGCGGCAGACTGCGGTCTTTGCCCCGTCCGTACGCCCGTGTCAGCGCTGTTCGCCCCTGCCCTCTTCGTCCTCGTCTGGTCCACCGGTTTCATCGTCGCGCGGGCCATCGACGGCGTGGCCGACCCGGCACTTTTCCTGCTCGCCCGCTTCACGCTGACCACGCTCTTGTACACGGCCATCGCCGTCGCGCTGCGCGCAGCCTGGCCGGCGCGCGAGCAGTGGCCCAAGCATCTGCTGGCCGGTGCGCTGCTGCAGGGCGTGTACATGGGCGGCGGCTACTGGGCGGTGGCTCACGGACTGTCGCCGGCGGTGATGGCCTTGCTCGCCACGCTGCAGCCGATGTTCACCGCGCTGATCGCGCAGCGCCTGTTCGCCGAGCCGCTGGGCCGCCATTTCTGGGGCGGTCTGCTGGCCGGCGCGCTGGGTGTCGTGCTGGTGCTGGCGCCGCGACTGGCCAGCGTCGGCCCGGAGGCGCTGTCGCCGCTGGTCGTCGGCGTCGCTCTGGTGGCGGTGGCCGGCATCACCGCCGGCACGCTGGTGCAGAAGAGCTCCATCGCCGCCGCCGACCTGTTCAGTTCGAGCGCCATCCAGAACGCCGGCGGTGCGCTGGTCTGCCTGCTCATCGCGCTGGCGCTCGGCGAATCCTTATGGGTGCCCGGCCCGGCGCTGTGGGCGGCACTCGCCTGGGCGGTGCTTGGCCTGTCGGCCATCGGCAGCACGCTGCTGGTGTGGATGGTGCGGCGCGGCTCGGCGGCGAAGGTGAGCGTGCTGGTGCTGCTGGCGCCGCCGCTGGCCGCCGCGCAGGCGGCGCTGCTGTTCGGCGAGCGGCTGGCACCGGTGCAGATGGCCGGCTTCGCGCTGGCGCTGGGCGGCGTGCTACTGTGCCGGCGTCGCTGAAAGTCATGTCATGCACGCTGCCGATCCCAACGTCGATACCCGCTGCTACGCGGCCGAACCGGCCGGGCACGCGCACGACTTCCATCAGGTCGTGCTGGGTGGCGACGGCGGTACCGAACTGGAACTGGACGGCCATCTGCACCGGGTCGACGCCGGCGCCGGGCTGCTGATTCCGGCCGGCACCCGGCACGACTACCGTGGTCTCGACGCCAGCAACCGTCAGCTGGTGGTCGATCTGCCGGCGGCCTCCGTCGCGTTGCCGGCGTCGCTGTTCCGCCGTCCGCGCGCCTTCGTCATCGACGCCGCGCTGCGCCGGCGCGTGCAGCCGCTACTCGGCGTGGCCGGTGAGCGCGTGTCGCGGCCGCGTCACTGGCTGCTGGCCACCCGCTTTGCCGACGATCTGGCGCATCGCCTGCATGCCACACCGGCTGACGACGACGCGCGCCGTTTCCCGGTTGCCCGCATCGACGTCTGGCTGCGCCGCCACGCCGGCGACGCACCGCCGCTGAATGAACTGGCGGCGCGCTTCGGCTATGGTCCGCGCCGCTTCCACGACCTCTTCGTCGATGCTTTCGGCGAACCGCCGCACCGCTACCTGATCCGCCTGCGCCTGGACGCCGCGCTCGCGCTGCTCGATGACGACACGCGCTCGCTCGGCGACATCGCGCTCGACACCGGTTTCGCCGACCAGAGCGCCTTCACCCGTCGCTTCACGCAGCGCTTCGGCCTGCCGCCCGGACACTGGCGACGCGCCGCCGGCGCTACGATGCGTCGCTGACGACACCTGCCCGCTGCCGCGATGACCGACCTGCCCAAGCCCGCCGACACCGACGCCCTGCTCGCCCGTGCCCACATCGAGGGCGTGGACGAGGCGACCTGGCTGGACGTGATCCAGCGCATGGACGAGGTGTATTCGCAGCTGGTCAGCGACGAAATCGCGCTCGAACAGAAGAACGTCGAGCTGGAACAGTCGCAGCAGTTCATCTTCAGCGTCATGTCGGCGATGTCGGACGTGCTGCTGGTGTGCAACGAGCGCGGCGAGATCGAGGAAACCAACGCCGCCTTGTGCGAACTGGTCGGCCGCAGCGATGACGAACTGCGCGGTACGCCGGTGTTCGCGCTGCTGGCCGACGACGACAGCCGCGCCCGCATGCGCGGCGTGCTCGACGACGCCAATCCGTCGCGTCGCGGTCAGGCGGTCGAGCTAAATCTGCGTGACGCCGAAGGCAGTCCGGTACCGGTCGACACCAATCTGACGCCGCGCTTCACGCGCAACGGACGGCGCGCCGGCACCGTGTTCGTCGGCCGGCCGACCGCCGAACTGAAGCGCGCCTACCACGAGCTGCGCGAGGCGCACGAAGCGCTGAAGCTGGCGCAGCAGCAGCTTCTGCACTCGGAAAAGATGGCCTCGCTCGGCCGCCTGGTCGCCGGCGTCGCGCACGAACTGAACAACCCGATCAGCTTCGTGCTCGGCAACGTCCATGCGCTGAAGAAATACAGCGAACGCATGGGCCGCTACATAGACGCGGTGCATGCGGGCGCTTCCGACGAGGAGCTGGGCGAACTGCGCACCAAGCTGCGCATCGAGCACCTGCTGAAGGATCTGCCCTCGCTGATCGAAGGCACGATGGAAGGTGCGCAACGCACGGCCGACATCGTGAACGGCCTCAAGCGTTTTTCCGCCGTGGACCCGGAAGGTCGCACCGCGGTCGACCTGAATACCGTGATCGAGCGCGCCATTCACTGGATACGCAAGGGCACCACCGCGGCGGTCGACATGCACTGGGAAGCCGGTGCGCCCTGCGTCGTCATGGGCAGCGCCGGCCAGCTGCAGCAGGTGGTGATGAACCTGCTGCAGAACGCCTGCGACGCCGCCGGCGCCGACGGCCGGGTCGCCGAACTGACCATCGGCTGCAGCACGAGCGACGACCGTGTGCGCATGACCCTGCGCGACAACGGACCCGGCATTCCCGACGAATACCTGTCCCGCATCTTCGAGCCCTTCTTCACCACCAAACCGGTCGGCAAGGGCACCGGCCTCGGCCTGTCCATCAGCTACGGCATCGTCGAACAGCACGGCGGCACGCTGGTCGCCCGCAACCGCCCCGACGGCGGCGCCGAATTCGTGCTCGAACTGCCGGCGGCGGCCGCCCTGACCTGACCGCCCGTGCGTCGCTGTCGGAGGGGCTTCCGACCCTGACAGGGCGTGTGATCGAGCACCGCCGCTCACTCAGGCGCCGCGGTCGCGGTCGGAAGACCGCTCCTACAGGAGGCGTGCGCTCGACCTGCGGCCCGAGCCTGGACCAGGGTTCTGTGGGAGGGGTCTTCTGACCCCGACCGGGCCTGTGATCAAGCACTGCCTCTCGCTCAGGCGCCGCGGTCGCGGTCGGAAGACCGCTCCTACGAGGGTGCGTTTTCGCGAGGCTCAGGCCGCCTTGCGCAGCACGATGCGCCCGGCCATGCCCGCGCAGCCGAAGGCTTCGAAGCGTTCGATGCAGAGGTCGCGGGCGGCGGCCATGGCGTCCTTCATGAACTTGCGCGGGTCGAACTCGGACGGGTCCTTTGCCATCGCGCGGCGCATGGCGCCGGTCATCGCGAGACGGATGTCGGTGTCGATGTTGACCTTGCGCACGCCGTGGCGGATGCCTTCCTGGATTTCCTCGACCGGCACGCCATAGGTTTCGCGGATGTCGCCGCCATGCTCGCGGATGATGCCCAGCCAGTCCTGCGGCACGCTGCTCGAACCGTGCATGACCAGATGGGTGTTCGGGATGCGCGCATGGATGGCCTTGATGCGGTCGATGGCGAGGATGTCGCCGGTCGGCTTGCGCGAGAACTTGTAGGCGCCGTGGCTGGTGCCGATGGCGATGGCCAGCGCGTCGACGCCGGTGGCGGCGACGAATTCGGCGGCCTGGTCCGGGTCGGTCAGCATCTGGTCGTGGGTGAGCACGCCGGCCGCGCCGACCCCGTCCTCCTCGCCGGCAGTGCCGGATTCGAGCGAGCCGAGGCAGCCCAGTTCACCCTCGACCGATACGCCGACCGCATGCGCCATGTCGACCACGCGGCGCGTCACGTCCACGTTGTATTCGTAGCTGGCGGGTGTCTTCGCGTCCTCCATCAGCGAGCCGTCCATCATGACGCTGGTGAAACCGGAGCGGATCGCCTGCACGCACACCGCAGGACTGGCGCCGTGATCCTGATGCAGCACGATGGGCAGCTCCGGATACATCTCGGCGGCCGCTTCCACCATGCGCCGCAGGAAAGGTTCGCCGGCGTACTTCCGCGCACCGGCCGAGGCCTGCAGGATGACGGGCGCATTGACCTTCTGCGCCGCCTGCATGATGGCCTGGATCTGTTCCAGATTGTTGATGTTGAAGGCGGGCACGCCGTAGCCGTGTTCGGCGGCGTGGTCGAGCAGCTGGCGCAGGGAAATCATGGGCATGGCTTTTCCTTTAGGGATTTGGGATCAGGGGCGAGGGGCTGGGAATCAGGGGCTGAGGGGGCGGTGCATGGCGCGGGCGGTGTCGACCACGCGGTGGGCGTAGCCGAGGTCGCCGCGGTAACCGGCGCACACCTTGACGACGCGGCCGGACACCTGGGTCCAGCCGGATTCGAAGATGCAGGAGCGGGTGTCGCGGTCGGACAGTGCGGTGGTGAAGGGCGTGTCGCCGTAGCGCACGATGTCGGCCCAGTCGCCGAAGGCGGCGGCCTGCATCAGGCTGTTCACTTCCTCGACCGAGCTGGCGCGTTCGGCGACGAACACCATGCCGACCAGCGACGCATGCACGCCGGGGATGCGCATCGGTTCGGTTTCGTCGAAGCAGTGGTCCAGCTCCGGCAGCACGCGGTGCAGGTGTTCGGCGGCGCCGGTGCGTTGCGGCAGGCTGCCGGCATCCACGTCGTGCGGCCGGCTGTGTACGGCGGTCAGCATTGCGTTGGAAATGCCCAGCGCGTCGTGCAGCACGCGCGCCACCGGGGCGATGCAGTGCGTCGCGCGACAGGCGCTGTGCACGCTGCGGTGGCTGTCGCGCAGTGCGTGATGGTTGATGCCATAGACCACGGTCTTGTCGTGCCGCGCCGCAGCCGGTGCGCAGTTCAGCACCTTGCGCGCGCCGGCCCCGAGATGGTCGCGTGCGTCGCGGCCCGCGCAGTCGAGCACGATGTCCACCGCGTGCCGCTTCCACGGCAGACGGCGGGTATCGCGTTCGCGCAGTCGCACGAAGTCAGCACACCCTGCGTCGGCACCCTCGACGTCCGCATCGGCGTCGCTGCTGCCGGGTGGCGCGTTCAGCGCGACCAGTTCCAGATCGTCGCGGCCCGCGAGTGCGCGCAGCACGCTGGCGGCGAGCCGGCCGCCGCCGTCGATGGCGATACGGGTCGCCGTCATGGTCAGCTGGCCGTCAGCGCTTCGCGCTCGGCGTGGGCTGCACCGTGCGCCGCCACCAGCGCGCGGGCGCGTGTGGCCACCGCTTCCGGCGTGATGCCGAAGTGCTTGAACAGCAGACCGGCCGGCGCCGATTCGCCGAAGCGGTCGAGGCCCACCACGTCGCCGCTGACGCTGGCTTCGCCGACGTACTTCCACCAGTGCGCGGTGCAGCCTGCTTCGATGGCCAGCCGCGGCAGCCGGCGCGGGATCACGTCCTCACGCCAGCGCGCGTCCTGCCGCTCGAACGCTTCGACGCAGGGCATGGATACCACGCGGGCGGCGATGCCATCTGCCGCCAGTAGTTCTGCGGCCAGCAGCGCGATGCCGACCTCGGAGCCGGTGGCGATCAGGCACACTTGCTCGTCGCGCGGATGGCGCAGCACATAGCCGCCGCGCGCGATGTCGTCGATGCGCACACTGCCGTCACCGGCATGCGGCAGCGCCTGGCGTGACAGCAGCAGACAGGCCGGACCGGGCTGTGCGCTGGCACCACGGCGCAGCGCCTCACGCCAGGCGACCGCCGTTTCGGTGGCGTCGCACGGACGCCAGACGTCGACGTTCGGAATCAGCCGCAGGCTGGCGGCGTGCTCGACCGGCTGATGTGTCGGGCCGTCCTCGCCAAGGCCGATCGAATCGTGCGTGAACACATAGGTGACCGGCAGATGCATCAGCGCCGACATGCGGATGGCGTTGCGCGCGTAGTCGGAGAAGGTGAGGAAGGTGCCGCCGTAGGGCCGGTAGCCGCCGTGCAGCGCCACGCCGTTCATCATCGCCGCCATGCCGAACTCGCGCACGCCGTAGTGCACGTGGTTGCCGATGCCGTCACTCTTCAAGGGGCGGTGGCCCTTCCAGTCCGTCAGGTTGGAACCGGTCAGGTCGGCCGAGCCGCCGAGCAGTTCCGGCATCGCTGGCGCGATGATGTGCAGCGCGTCCTGCGAGGCCTTGCGCGTCGCGACCGAGGCGGCGCGTGCTTCGGCCGCGTCGCAGGCGGCTTCGAGCGCGCGCAGCGCGTCGGACGACAGCGTGGCGTCGCTCTTCAGCCGGCGGCGCAACTCGGCGGCCAGTTCGGGGAAGGCCCTGGCGTAGTTGTCGACGCGCTGCTGCCAGCTGCGGTGCGCCGCGGCGCCGCGTTCGCGCGCCGACCAGGCGGCCTGCAGCGCGGCAGGAATCTCGAATGGCGCGGCGGTCCAGCCCAGCGCTTCGCGGGTGAGCGCGATCTCCGCATCACCGAGCGCCTCGCCGTGCGCCTTGGCGGTGCCGGCTCGGTTGGGCGAGCCCTGGCCGATGCGCGTTTCGCAGCACACGAGCACGGGCCTGTCGCTGCCGAGCGCGGTTTCGATCGCCGCGTCGAGCGCCACCGGGCTGTGGCCATCGACGTTGCGGATGACCGTCCAGCCGTAGGACTCGAAGCGCGCCGGCGTGTCGTCGGTGAACCAGCCGCTCACGTCGCCGTCGATCGAAATGCCGTTGTCGTCGTAGAAAACGACCAGCTTGTTCAGCTTCCAGGTGCCGGCCAGCGAACACACTTCGTGGCTGATGCCTTCCATCAGGCAGCCGTCGCCGACGAAGGCCCAGGTTCGGTGATCGATCACCGCGTGGCCCGGCCGGTTGAATTCGGCGGCGAGCAGCTTCTCTGCGAGTGCCATGCCGACCGCGTTGGCGATGCCCTGGCCGAGCGGGCCGGTGGTGGTTTCCACACCCGGCGTGATGTCGACCTCCGGGTGGCCCGGCGTGCGCGAATGCAGCTGGCGGAAGCGGCGCAGTTCGTCCATCGGCAGGTCATAGCCGGTGAGGTGCAGCAGCGCGTACAGCAGCATCGAGCCGTGGCCGTTGGACAGCACGAAGCGGTCGCGGTCCGGCCACTGCGGGTCGGCCGGATCGTGCTTCAGATGGTGGCGCCACAGCGCCTCGGCGATGTCGGCCATGCCCATCGGCATGCCCGGGTGACCGGAGTTGGCGGCCTGCACGGCGTCCATCGCCAGCGCGCGGATCGCGTTGGCGCACTGCGTGCGGAGAAAGAGGTTCGCGTCGTTCATGGGAAGTCCTCGGAATCTGTCAGGCGGCGCGCAGCTGACGGCGGCGTTCGATCAGGCGCAGGATCATCGGCGTGAATATGAGCTGCATCGCCAGTTCCATCTTTCCGCCGGGCACCACCAGCGTGTTGGCACGCGACATGAAGGAGTCGTGCAGCATGCTCAGCAGGTAGGGGAAGTCGAAGCCGCGTGGGTTGGCGAAGCGGATCACCACCAGGCTTTCGTCGGCGGTCGGAATCGTCCGCGCGATGAAGGGGTCGCTGGTATCCACCACCGGCACGCGCTGGAAGTTGATGTGGGTGCGCGTGAATTGCGGACAGATGTAATGCACGTAGTCGTGCATGCGGCGCAGGATGACGTCGGTCACGGCTTCGGTGGAATAGCCGCGGGTGCTGCGGTCCCGGTGGATCTTCTGGATCCACTCGAGGTTGATGACAGGCACCACGCCGATCAGCAGATCGGCGTACCGGGATACATCAACATGTTCTGTCTTCACGCCGCCGTGCAGGCCCTCGTAGAACAGCAGTTCGCTGTCGGGCAGCGGCTCCCACGGCGTGAAGGTGCCGGCGGGCTGCTGGTAGGGCGCGGCTTCCTCATCGTTGTGCAGGTATTTGCGGCTGCGGCCGCTGCCGCTTTCCGAGTAGTCGCGGAACAGCTGCTCCAGCTCGGCGAACAGGTTGGCGTCCTCGCCGAAGTGGCTGAAGTGCGGACGGCCGCCGGCCTCTGCTTCGGCCATGGCCTTCTTCATTTCGGCGCGATCGTAGCGGTGGTAGCTGTCGCCTTCGATGATGGCGGCCGACACGTTCTCGCGGCGGAAGATGTTCTCGAAGGTGCGGGTGACCGACGAGGTGCCGGCACCGGACGAACCGGTGATGGCGACGATGGGGTGTTTCGCGGACATGGAAGACCTCGCGGAAGGATGCGGAATCGGGTGTGCGTTCAGACGATGTCGGCGAACAGGCCGCGCTTGCCGAACAGCGGCGACTGGAAGGTGTCGGCCGGCGGTTCGCGGTGGTAGGCCTCGATGCGCTCGACCTCGTCGGCCGAGCCGAACACGAAGCCGATGCGCTGGTGCAGCGCGTCCGGCTGCACGTCCATCAGCCGGCCGCGGCCGGTGCTGGCCATGCCGCCGGCCTGTTCGATCAGGAAGGCGATCGGGCTGGCTTCGTAGAGCAGGCGCAGGCGGCCGGGCTTGGCCGGATCCTTGTTGTCCTTCGGGTAGAGGAAGACGCCGCCGCGCATCAGGATGCGGTGCGTCTCGGCCACCAGTGAGGCGATCCAGCGCATGTTGAAATCGGCTTCGCGCGGGCCGGTGCGGCCGGCCAGGCACTCGTCGACATAGCGGCGCACCGCCGGCTCCCAGAAGCGGCTGTTCGACGCGTTGATCGCGAACTCGCGGGTGCTGCGCGGCACCGACAGGTTCGGGTGGCTGAGCACCCATTCGCCGAGCACCGGGTCCAGCGTGAAGGCGTGCGTGCCGCTGCCCAGCGTCAGCACCAGCATGGTGGACGGGCCGTAGATCGCGTAGCCGGCGCACACCTGTTCGCGGCCCGGCTGCAGGAAGTCGGCGGCGGTCGCCTCGCGCGCCGGGTCGGGCGCGCGGGTGATCGAGAAGATGCTGCCGACCGACACGTTCACGTCGATGTTGGACGAGCCGTCCAGCGGATCGAAGGCGAGCAGGTACTTGCCGCGCGGGTACTGGCCCGGCGGCAGCGATATGTCGTCCAGCTCCTCCGACGCCATCGCGGCGACGTGGCCGCCCCACTCGTTGGCGCGCAGGAAGATCTGGTTGCTGAGCACGTCCAGCGTCTTCTGTTCCTCGCCCTGCACATTGCCGCTGCCGGCCGAGCCAAGCACGCCGGCCAGGCCGCCGAAGGCCACCTTGCGCGAGATCGCCTTGCAGGCGAGCGCGACGTCGGTGATGAGCGCGTTGAGGTCGCCGGTCGCCTCCGGGTGACGGCGGCGTTCTTCGATCAGGTACTGGACCAGCGTGGTGCGTCCGCCTGTGGGCATGAGACTCTCCTCCCTTGATGTGAATGCGTGGATGCGCGCGCCGTCTGTGCGGCGCTGCGCCGGTATGCCGGGTGCGTATCGGGCGCTATTCGGTCTCTTCCTCGAAGCGCGCGCTCATCTGCGCGAGCAGCTGCGACGGTGAGCCGACAGGCCATGGGGTGACGCCGGGTGCGCTGGCGTGGTGACCGCCCGCCGTGCCGTAGCCCCAGCCGACCAGCGCGACCGGGCAGCCGGCGGCCTGTGCGGCCAGCAGGTCGGCCGAGCTGTCGCCGACCATCAGCAGCTGCGCCGGTTTCACCGCGAGACGTGCGGCAGCGGCGTCGAGCATGGCCGGCGAGGGCTTGAGCAGTTCGCTGCGGTCGCCGCCGTAGACCGAAGACATGAAAGGCAGCAGGCCGGCGGCGGCGAGCACCGCGCGCGCCAGCGGCGTCGGCTTGTTGGTCACCACCACCAGCGGGCAGATCGCATACAGGCCTTCGACCATTTCCTCGATGCCGTCATAGACCATGCCGTGATCGAGCGGCGCCTCCAGCGTGGCGCGGTCGAAGTCGGCGCGCAGCCGTGCGTGCAGCGTGCCGTCGCTGTGTGCGAGGCCGAGGTGGTCGATTGCGCGCGAAATCAGCTTGTCCGGTCCGCCGCCTATCCAGCCGCGTACGGTGACGAGGTCGACATTGGGCAGGCCGGCCTGCGACAGGCCGAAGTTCAGTGCGTGCCAGATGTCGGCGGCACTGTCGACCAGCGTGCCGTCGAGGTCGAAGGCGATGGCGTAGATGCGGCTCAGGTCGGGGATGTTCTTGTCAGGCATGGGAGGACTCGTGTGCGAGGGTCTGCGCGCGGCCGGCGAGGGCGCGCTCACGCAGCGTGCGGATGGAATCGGCATAGCGGCCGCCGGTGAATACGGCCGAACCGGCGACCAGCGTGTCGGCGCCGGCGGCGGCGACGCGGTCGGCGTTGTCGGCATTGACGCCGCCATCGACCTCGAGCCAGATGTCGCGGCCGCAGGCGTCGATGCGACGGCGCACCGCCTCGATCTTGGGCAGTGCGGACTCGATGAAGCGCTGGCCGCCGAAGCCCGGATTCACCGACATCAGCAGCACCAGATCGAGCTGTTCCAGCACGTGGTCGAGCACGTTGAGCGGCGTCGCCGGATTCAGCACCAGCCCGGCCTTCACGCCGTGGCTGCGGATGAGCTGCAGCGTGCGGTCGATGTGCTCGCTCGCTTCCGGGTGAAAGGAAATGATGGAGGCGCCGGCATTGGCGAACATCGGGATCAGCGCATCGACCGGCTTCACCATCAGGTGCACGTCGATGGGGACAGTGGCGTGGGGCTTGATCGCCTGACAGACCAGCGGCCCGACCGTCAGGTTGGGCACATAGTGGTTGTCCATCACGTCGAAATGGATGAGGTCGGCGCCGGCTTCGATGACGGCCGTGACCTCTTCGCCCAGCCGCGCGAAATCGGCCGACAGCAGGCTGGGGGCGATGCGCAGTCCGCTCATGACAGGGCGCCTTCGCGCAGGCCGTTCAGTTCGCCGAAGGTGAGCCAGGCGCGTTCGCGCAGCCGCATGCCGGGTTCGCCGGCCAGGGGCGCCTGCGGGTCGCCCAGCTGCGGCAGCACCAGGCCGGCGTCGTCGAAGTTGTGGTCCTCGGTCCAGAAGGTGGGCGTGACCACGGTCCACAGGCCGGCCGCCGTCGCGGCGCGCAGGCCGTTGGCGGAGTCCTCGAAGGCGATGGCGTGGTCGGTGCGCACGCCGAGGTGTTGCAGCGCCAGCAGGTAGATGTCGGGCGCCGGCTTCTTCGCGGCCACCTGGTCGCCGCAGGCGATGACGCCGAACAGGTCGAGCGCGCGCGGCCCCAGCGTGGCGTGCAGCAGCGCGTCGATGTTCACCGCGGTGGTGGTGCTGGCGATGGCCAGCCGGCAGCCGGCAGCCGCCGCTTCGTCGAGCAGCCGAGCGATGCCCGGGCGCAGCGGCACCGCGCCGTCGCGCACCACCGAACTGTAGAAGCGGGTCTTGGCCGCGTGCATCTGCGGAATGCGCGCGACGAGCTCGGCGCGCTCGCCGTCGGTCAGGTCGAGCGAGACGATGTGGCGCGCGATGCGTTCCTTGCCGCCGGTGGTCGACAGCAGGCGGCGGTAATCGGTGCGCGACCACTTCCAGCCGACACCGAGCTGTTCGAAGGCGAGGTTGAAGGCGGTGCGGTGGGCTTCTTCGGTGTCGGCCAGCGTGCCGTCGACGTCGAAGATGAGGGCATCAAGACGCATGGAGGTCGTCCTTTCCGTTGGCGGCGAACACGCGGCTGGCCAGCACGTCGCCGGCTTCCAGCGTGCACAGCGCGTCGCGCGTCGGCGCTGCGTCGAGGTCGAACAGCCGGGTGGCGTGGCGCAGGCGGATGCGGTCGAGCGCGTTGCGCACCGAGCGCGCATTCGCGAAGTGGGGCTGCTGGCGGCGCAGCCGCACGTAGCGCGCGAAGGCCTCGTGCGCCTCGCCGTCGAAGCGGTAGTTCAGGCCGGACAGCATCAGCTCGGCGATGCGCATCAGCTCGTCCTCGCTGTAGTCCGGGAAGTCGATGTGGTGCGCGATGCGCGAGGCCATGCCGGGGTTGCTGGAGAAGAAGGTGTCCATGCGGTCGCGGTAGCCGGCGAGGATCACCACCAGGTCGTCGCGGTGGTTCTCCATCACCTGCAGCAGGATTTCGATCGCTTCCTGACCGTAGTCGCGCTCGTTCTCCGGCCGGTACAGGTAGTAGGCCTCGTCGATGAACAGCACGCCGCCCATCGCCTTCTTGATCACTTCCTTGGTCTTCGGCGCGGTGTGGCCGATGAACTGGCCGACCAGATCGTCGCGCGTCACCGCCACCAGATGCCCCTTGCGCACGTAGCCGAGCTGGCGCAGCACCTCGGCCATGCGCAGCGCGACCGTGGTCTTGCCGGTGCCCGGGTTGCCGGTGAAACACATGTGCAGCGAGGGCGGCTGCGACTGCAGGCCCTGCTGCGCGCGCAGCCGGTCTATCAGCAGCAGCGCCGCGATGTCGCGGATGCGGCCCTTGACCGGCGCCAGCCCGACCAGCTCGGCGTCGAGCTGTTCGAGCAGCGCCTGCACGCCGGACGAGGCGAACATCGAACGCGGCGAGCTGGCCGTTTCGAGGTCGTCGCCGGCGGGGGCGAGGGTGGCGGTGTCCATGGTATCTGCCTCTCAACTGATCAGAACGAAGAACCGGCCCGGGCGGGCGCAGGGCCGCACCGGGCGCGGTCGGGGCTCAGTAGCGCGCGCCTTCCGGGTGTGCCTGCACGGCGTAGCTCTCGATCGAGTAGCGCACGGTGCGGCCCGGTTCTTCGGTGCGGATGAGGCGGAAGCCCGGCTCGGCGTCCGGGCGATTGACGATGAAGGACAGCACGACCGACTCGGTGCCGTGCGTCGAGTCGAAGGCGGTGACGCGGATGTAGCGCTGCGGGAAGGTGTCGCGGCAGGCCTTCACCTCCATCATGATCGCGGCTGCGTCATGCACGTCGAACATGGGATTGCCGAACATGTCCCAGAAGGTGTTGCGCGGGTGCGGATCGTCGGTGTACTCGATGCCGATCGCCCAGCCATTGGCCAGGCAGTACTCGACCTGGGCGCGGATCTGCGCGTCGGTCAGGTCGGGCAGGTAGGAAAAGGTGCCTTGGGTGATGCGCATGGTGGTTCTCCTGAATGCGGTGACGTGTTGCCCCGGCGGGAGCGGGCGCTGCGCGCGATGCGGCCGGCATGCATCCGCCGGTGCCAGTTCGAGGCAGCCATCGCGAGCAAGCCCGCTCCCACAGCGGAGGGCGGATCAGACGACGGACGGCGTCGGCACGAAGTCCGAGGTGTCGGTCGAGGTGTAGTTGAAGGTGATGTCGCCCCAGGTATCGAGGGCGGCCGCCAGCGGCGTGCACCACTTGGCGGCGTCGCGCAGGATCTGCGGGCCTTCGGCCTTGATGTCGCGGCCTTCGTTGCGCGCCAGCACCATCGCTTCCAGCGCCACGCGGTTGGCGGTGGCGCCGGCCTGGATGCCCTGCGGATGGCCGATGGTGCCGCCGCCGAACTGCAGCACGACGTCATCGCCGAACAGGTCCAGCAGCTGGTGCATCTGGCCGGCGTGGATGCCGCCGGACGCCACCGGCATCACCTTGCGCAGCGCGCCCCAGTCCTGATCGAAGAAGATGCCGCGCGGCAGGTCGACCTTCGTGTGGGTGTCGCGGCACACGTTGTAGTAGCCCTGCACGGTGAGCGGGTCGCCTTCCAGCTTGCCGACGGCGGTGCCGGTGTGCAGGTGGTCGACGCCGGCCAGGCGCAGCCACTTGGCGATCACGCGGAAGCTCACGCCGTGGTTCTTCTGCCGCGTATAGGTGCCGTGACCGGCGCGGTGCATGTGCAGCACCATGTCGTTCTGGCGGCACCAGTTCGACATCGACTGGATGGCGGTCCAGCCCACCACGAGGTCGATCATGATGATGACCGAGCCCAGTTCCTTCGCGAATTCGGCGCGGCGGTACATCTCTTCCATCGTGCCGGCGGTGACGTTGAGGTAGCTGCCCTTCACCTCGCCGGTGGCGGCCGAGGCCTTGTTCACCGCGTCCATCACGAACAGGAAGCGGTCGCGCCAGTGCATGAAAGGCTGCGAGTTGATGTTCTCGTCGTCCTTCATGAAATCGAGGCCGCCCTTCAGGCCTTCGTAGACCACGCGACCGTAGTTGCGGCCGCTGAGACCCAGCTTGGGCTTGGTCGTGGCGCCCAGCAGCGGGCGGCCGAACTTGTCCAGGCGCTCGCGCTCGACCACGATGCCGGTCGGCGGGCCGGCGAAGGTCTTCACGTAGGACACCGGGAATTTCATGTCCTCGAGGCGGGCCGCCTTCAGCGGCTTGAACGAGAACACGTTGCCGATGATGGAGGCGGTCACGTTGGCGATCGAGCCTTCCTCGAACAGCGACAGGTCGTAGGCGACGTAGCAGAAATACTGGCCCGGCGTATTCGGCACCGGATCGACGCGGTAAGCCTTGGCGCGATACATGTCGCAGGCGGTCAGACGGTCGGTCCACACCACGGTCCACGTGGCGGTGCTCGACTCGCCGGCCACCGCGGCGGCAGCCTCGATCGGGTCCACGCCTTCCTGCGGCGTGATGCGGAACAGCGCCAGGATGTCGGTGTCCTTCGGCACGTAGTCGCCGTCCCAGTAGCCCATCTGCGCGTACTTCAGGACGCCGGCCGAATAGCGCTTCTTGGCGTCGGTGATCTGCTGCGGCGTGTTCATGTCGCCCATGTCTTCCTCCTGTTGGATGCGGTCGTTGGCCGGTGGGAGCCCGGCTTTCAATCCAGTCTGGGGAAGCACCATGGATAAGAAAAGTTTGTTTTTTTCCTTGTTCGATTAAGTTAGGCTTATGTTCGGTGGGGGTGCCGCAGTGGATGCTGCGTTGCCGCATCGGTCGTGTGCGCTGCAAGCGCCGCTTGCGGTGCGGCGCTCCGGCTGCAATGCGCGCTGTCGGGCGGGAGCGCTGCGGCGGCGCGTCACTGCATACATCAGCTTTTGTTTATCAATGACTTGGCATTCATGAGGCGCGTTCCCGCGGCCTCGTGACCAGGCTGGCGCGCAACTTGTAATGGTCCGGGTGTCCCTTTCCGGCCCGCAGGAGATTGCCCATGCTCAAGAACGCCACGCTACGCCAGCTCTCAGCGCTGCACGCGGTCGCCCGTCTGGGCAGCGTGTCGCGCGCGGCCAGTGAAATCCACCTGACCCAGCCGGCGGTCTCGATACAGCTCAAGCTGCTGGAAGAATCCGCCGGCACGCCCCTGCTGGAACGCGAGGGCCGCGGCATCCGCCTGACCGGCGCCGGCGAGTTGATGGCCGATTACGCGGCGCGCATTCTCGACCTGTGGCGCGAGGTGGGCGACGAAATGGCCGCCTATCGCGGCGTCGTGTCGCGCCGGCTGCGCATCGGCGTGGTCACCACCGCCGAGTATCTGGTGCCGCGCATGCTGGTGGTGTTCGCACGCGAACAGCCGAATGTCGAGGTGAAGCTCAAGGTGGGCAACCGCGACGAGATCGTGCGTCTGCTCACTTCGCAGGAAGTGGATCTGGTCATCATGGGACGGCCGCCGAAGGATCTGAAGACGGTGGCCACGCCCTTTGCCCGTCATACCATGGCCTTCGTCGCCGCACCGACGCATCCGCTGATGGCGCGCAAGCGGCTCGTGCTGCGTGACCTGGCGAAGGAGGACCTGCTGGTGCGCGAACGCGGCTCCGGCACCCGCACCACGCTGGAACAGCTGTTCCGCGAGGCGGACCTGTCGCTGCGCATCGGTTCCGAGCTGTCGAGCAACGAGGCGATCAAGCAGATGTGCGCCGCCGGCTTCGGCCTCGCCTTCATGTCGCAGCACATCTGCCGGCACGAGCTCGAGTCCGGCGAACTGGCGCTGTTGCCGGTGGCCGGCAATCCGATCGAGCGGGAGTGGTATGTGATCAGGCTGGCGTCGCGCCAGCTCACCCGCATCGGCGAGGAATTCGAACGTTTCCTGATCGATCACGGCCAGCAGCACGTGCAGGATCAGCTCAGCCGCGCACCGGGACTGGCGATGCAGGTGTGTGCGGCCGGCACCGGAGCGGACCTTCCGCCCTTGTCCGGCTAAGGCCCGTCAGTCGCCGCAACCCGGAAGTGCTTGTGTGGGGCGAGCTTGCTCGCGATGCGGCTTTGGCTCGCCGCAGACTTCGTTTCAGGCCGTAATCGCGAGCAAGCTCGCTCCCACGAATCCCGGCTCCCGCCGCCGATTGTGCGCGATCCCTGTGGGAGCGGCCTTGGCCGCGACGCAGCCACTGCAGTCCGCAGGCTTCGGTGCAGGCTGCTGTCAGGGTCAGACGACCCCGCCCACAGAACCCGACCTCGCCTGCGGCCGGGTTCTCAGCCGGCGACCTTGTCCAGCGCCGCCTTGAAGCTCTGCACGGTGCGCTCGACGTTCTGCAGCTTGTCCAGACCGAACAGGCCGACGCGGAAGGTGCGGAAGTCGGCCGGTTCGTCCACCTGCAGCGGCACGCCGGCGGCGATCTGCAGGCCTTGCGCCGTGAATTTCTTGCCCGACTGGATATCCGGATCGCTGGTGTAGCTCACCACCACGCACGGCGCCTTGAAGCCTTCGGCGGCGACGCTGTCGAAGCCCTTGGCTTCCAGCAGCGCGCGGATCTGGCGGCCCAGTTCGATCTGGTTGGCCTTCACCTTGTCGAAGCCGTAGCGCTCGGTTTCCAGCATCACGTCGCGCAGTTTCGTCAGCGCGTCGGTCGGCAGCGTCGCGTGATAGGCGTGGCCGCCGTTCTCGTAGGCTTCCATGATCTGCAGCCACTTCTTAAGGTCGGCGGCGTAGCTGGTGCTGGTGGTGCCGTCGATGCGCGCACGGGCGCGTTCGCCCAGCATGACCAGACCGGCGCAGGGCGAACCGCTCCAGCCTTTCTGCGGGGCCGACACGACGATGTCGATGCCGAGTGCGCCCATGTCCACCCACAGCGTGCCGGCGGCGATGGCGTCGACCACGAACAGGCCATCGACCTCGCGCACCGCGGCAGCGACTTCACGCAGGTAGTCGTCCGGCAGCAGCATGCCGGCCGAGGTTTCGACCTGCGGCGCGAACACCACGGCGGGCTTCTGTTCGAGGATGGCGGCGACCACTTCCTTGACCGGCGCCGGCGCGAACGCCTTCTGCGAACCCGGCTCCGGCTGGCGCGCCTTCAGCACGATCTGCTCCGACGGGATGCGGCCCATGTCGAAGATCTGCGTCCAGCGGAAGCTGAACCAGCCATTGCGGATCACCATCACCTTCTGGTCGGTGGCGAACTGGCGCGCCACGGCTTCCATGCCGAAGGTGCCGCTACCCGGCACGACGACGGCCGACTTGGCGTTGTAGACCTGCTTCAGAACGCGCGAAATGTCCTTCATGACGCCCTGGAAGGCGACAGACATGTGGTTCAGCGCACGGTCGGTATAGACGACCGAATATTCGAGCAGTCCCTCGGGATCGACATTGGGCAGAAGGCCGGACACGGTGATCTCTCCGTTTCAGTGGGGTAGACGACAGATTTGCACCCCCGCTTGTGGCGGCGGCTGGACAGAACCTGCGGGTGTTCCGGGCGGACGGGTCCGTTCGGAGGGTCGGGATTCTAATCCACTGAGGCAAGTTGCCGGTATGTCGGGTTTCCGCTGTTGCCGCCCGGGCTGCCCCCGAAAGTGGGGCGGCCGCCCCATGTCCGCGCCGGCGCCCGGGTTCCGTGGGAGGAGCCTTCCGACCGCGACAGCGGCCTGAAGCGAAGCCGGCGGACGGGCAGCGGCCCCGTCGCGGCCAAGGCCGCTCCTACGTTGGAGCGCCCGGTGGAAGCGTGCTTGCCAGACGCTGGCGGAAATCGGCAGATCTGCTTGCACCGCCGCCCGTCGACACCCCGTCGCCCCGTTCTCTCTGCGCATATCTTTTCCGATGCAGATCAATGCCTTGATCTGCATCAATATTTTTGCTGCGGCGCAGAAAATCCGGCTGGCCCGCAACTTGTTAGTAGCCACCACCCACCCGTGCGAATCGACGGTTCGTCCGAGGTGTTTCGAGGTCCGTGAGCATACGGCTCGCCGGAAACATGGCGTGCGGCGCAGGCGAGGGGCCCCAGACAACAAGAAGCACAGGAGAGAGACCAGGATGGAAACCTTCTATGAGGTGATGCGCCGGCAGGGCATCTCGCGCCGCAGTTTCCTTAAGTACTGTTCGTTGACCGCCACCTCGCTCGGCCTCGGCCCGGCCTTCGTGCCGCAGATCGCCCACGCGATGGAAACCAAGCCGCGCACCCCGGTGCTGTGGCTGCACGGGCTGGAATGTACCTGCTGTTCCGAATCCTTCATCCGCTCGGCCCACCCGCTGGCGAAGGACGTGGTGCTGTCGATGATTTCGCTCGACTACGACGACACGCTGATGGCCGCCGCCGGGCACCAGGCCGAAGCGATCCTCGAAGAGATCATGACGAAGTACAAGGGCAACTACATCCTGGCGGTCGAGGGCAACCCGCCGCTGAACCAGGATGGCATGAGCTGCATCATCGGCGGCAAGCCCTTCATCGACCAGCTCAAGCACGTCGCCAAGGACGCCAAGGCCATCATCTCCTGGGGTTCCTGTGCCAGCTGGGGCTGCGTGCAGGCGGCCAAGCCGAATCCGACGCAGGCCACGCCGGTGCACAAGGTCATCTTCGACAAGCCCATCATCAAGGTGCCGGGCTGCCCGCCGATCGCCGAGGTGATGACCGGCGTCATCACCTACATGCTCACCTTCGACCGCATCCCCGAGCTGGACCGTCAGGGCCGGCCGAAGATGTTCTACAGCCAGCGCATCCACGACAAGTGCTACCGCCGCCCGCACTTCGACGCCGGTCAGTTCGTCGAGGCCTGGGACGATGAGTCCGCGCGCAAGGGTTACTGCCTCTACAAGGTCGGCTGCAAGGGCCCGACCACCTACAACGCCTGCTCCACCGTGCGCTGGAACGAAGGCACGAGCTTCCCGATCCAGGCCGGCCACGGCTGCATCGGCTGCTCGGAAGACGGCTTCTGGGACAAGGGTTCGTTCTACGACCGCCTGACCGACATCCACCAGTTCGGCATCGAAGCCAACGCCGATCAGGTCGGCGGGACGGCTGCCGGCGTGGTCGGTGCGGCTGCGGTGGCGCACGCCGCGGTGTCGGCGATCAAGCGCGCCTCGCACAAGCACGACAACGGCTCGACGACGACCGTCGATCACTGATCGCGAACCCTGCCCCCGCGCCAGCGATGAGGGCTGGCGTCGATGAGGGCAGTCCCTGCTCCAGCAAAGGATACGAAGATGGGTGCTTACGAAACACAGGGCTTCAACATGGACAACTCGGGCCGGCGCATCGTCGTCGACCCGGTCACCCGCATCGAAGGTCACATGCGATGCGAGGTGAATGTCGACAGCAACAACGTCATCCGCAACGCAGTGTCGACCGGCACCATGTGGCGCGGCCTCGAAGTGATCCTGAAGGGCCGCGATCCGCGTGACGCCTGGGCCTTCGTCGAACGCATCTGCGGCGTCTGTACCGGCTGTCACGCGCTGACCTCGGTGCGGGCGGTCGAGGACGCGCTCGGCATCAAGATTCCGCTGAACGCGCACCTGATCCGCGAAATGATGGCGAAGACGCTGCAGGTGCATGACCACGCGGTGCACTTCTACCACCTGCACGCGCTCGACTGGGTGGACGTGGTGTCGGCGCTGAAGGCCGATCCGAAGAAGACCAGCGAACTGCAGCAGATGGTGTCGCCGTCGCATCCGCTGTCCTCGCCCGGCTACTTCCGCGACATCCAGAACCGGCTGAAGAAGTTCGTCGAAAGCGGCCAGCTCGGTCCCTTCATGAACGGCTACTGGGGCAGCAAGGCCTACGTGCTGCCGCCTGAAGCCAACCTGATGGCGGTCACCCACTACCTCGAAGCCCTCGACCTGCAGAAGGAATGGGTCAAGGTGCACACCATCTTCGGCGGCAAGAACCCGCACCCGAACTACCTGGTCGGCGGTGTGCCGTGCGCCATCAACATCGACGGCGACGGCGCCGTCGGCGCCCCGATCACGATGGAACGCCTGAACTTCGTCGAGGCGCGCATCAAGGAAATGATCGAGTTCAACAACAACGTCTACATCCCGGACGTGCTCGCCATCGGCACGATCTACAAGCAGGCCGGCTGGCTGTACGGCGGCGGTCTGGCGGCGACCAACGTGGCCGACTACGGCACCTACGAGAAGGTGCCGTACGACCACAGCACGCATCAGCTGCCGGGCGGCGTCATCCTCAACGGCAACTGGGACGAGATCCACGAAATCGACCCGCGCGACCCGGAGCAGGTGCAGGAGTTCGTCAATCACAGCTGGTACAAGTACGCCGACGAATCCAAGGGCCTGCACCCGTGGGACGGCGTGACCGAACCGAACTACGAGCTCGGCGCCAAGACCAAGGGCACGCGCACCAACATCGAGGAGATCGACGAGAGCGCCAAGTACTCGTGGATCAAGTCGCCGCGCTGGCGCGGCCACGCGGTCGAGGTCGGCCCGCTGTCGCGCTACATCCTCGGCTACGCGCACGCCGCCAAGGGCAACAAGTGGTGCCAGCGCGTGAAGCAGCAGATCGACGAGTCGGCGGTGGCGATCAACAGCGCCATCCCGAAGGCGCTCGGCCTGCCGGAGACGAACTTCAGCGCCAAGCAGCTGCTGCCCACCACCATCGGCCGCACGCTGGCGCGCGCACTGGAAAGCCAGTACGCCGCCGAAATGATGATGGACGACTACAAGCAGCTGATCGGCAACATCAAGGCGGGCGACACCAGCACCGCCAACGTCGAGAAGTGGGACCCGAAGACCTGGCCGAAGGAAGCCAAGGGCGTGGGCACCGTCGCCGCGCCGCGCGGCATGCTGGGCCACTGGATCCGCATCAAGGACGGCCGCATCGAGAACTACCAGTGCGTCGTGCCGACCACCTGGAACGGCAGTCCGCGTGACACCAAGGGCCAGATCGGCGCCTTCGAGGCCAGCCTGATGAACACGCCGATGGTGAATCCGGAACAGCCGGTCGAGATCCTGCGCACGCTGCACTCGTTCGACCCCTGCCTCGCCTGCTCTACGCACGTGATGAGCGAGGACGGCCAGGAACTGACCACGGTGAAGGTGCGCTGAAGCGCGCCCACGACATAACGAAATCAGGAGGAAACATGAATACGTCCCTCGTTCGCCGCGCCTCCGTCGCGGCCGCCCTGGCGCTGGCAGCCGGTGTCGCCCAGGCGCATGAAGGTCACGGCGCACACGGCCTGGCCGCAGGCCTGGCGCATCCCTTCGCCGGCCTTGATCACCTGCTGGCGATGATCGCCGTCGGTCTCTGGTCGGCCGCCGTGCTGCCCGCCGCACAACGCCTGGCCGGCCCGGCCTTCTTCCTGCTCGCGCTGCTGGCCGGTGCCTTCGTCGGCGTGCAGACGGGTGCCGGCGTCTACATCGAAGCCGGTGTCGCGCTCAGCGTCGCGCTGTTCGGCGCGCTGCTGCTGGCGCGCCGCCAGCTGCCCGCAGTGGCTGGCTTCGCGCTGATCGCCGCCGCCGGTGCGCTGCACGGCGTCGCGCACGGCGCCGAGTGGGCGGAGGGTTCGTCCTTCGCCGCCTACGCCGCCGGCTTCGTGCTCGGCTCGGCGCTGCTGCACGCCGCCGGTCTGATCGCCGGCAGCTGGCTGGCGCGTGTGCCGGCCTGGGTCTGGCGCGTGCAGGCGGCAGGGGTCGGTGCTGCCGGCCTGTTCATGTTCGCGTCGCGCATCTGAAGCACCCAACCGCGGGAGACGACAGATGTCCGCAACTACTGAAAAGCTGTCCCACGCCACCGGCATCGACGAGGGGGCGGTTGCCCACGGCCGCTCGATCAAGTCGGTCTACGTGTATGAGGCGCCGGTGCGCGTGTGGCACTGGGTCAACGCGCTGGCGATCACGGTGCTCGCGCTGACCGGCTACTTCATCGGCTCGCCGCTGCCGACGCAGCCGGGCGAGGCCAGCGCCAACTACCTGATGGGCTACATCCGCTTCGCCCACTTCGCGGCCGGCTACGTGCTGGCGGTCGGTCTGCTTGGCCGCACCTACTGGGCCATCGTCGGCAACCACCACGCACGCGAACTGTACTGGGTGCCGCTGCTGACCAAGGCCTACTGGGTCGAGGTGCTCGGCATGCTGAAGTGGTATGCCTTCGTCAGCCCGCGGCCGGGCCGCTACGTTGGCCACAACCCGCTGGCGCGTTTCGCGATGTTCTTCGGCTACCTGCTGCTCACGCTGTTCATGATCTGCACCGGCTTCGCGTTGTACGGCGAAGGCGCGCAGATGGGATCGTGGCAGGACCTGATGTTCGGCTGGGTCATTCCGCTGTTCGGCCAGTCGCAGGACGTGCATACCTGGCATCACCTCGGCATGTGGGGGCTCATCGTGTTCATCATCCTGCATGTCTATGCGGCCATCCGCGAAGACATCATGGGTCGCTCCAGCGTGGTGAGCACGATGATTTCCGGCCACCGCACCTTCAAGGACTGAGGCCATGTCCGCCGCCACCTCGCTTGCAGCCAGCACCGCAGCGGCGGACACGCCCACCGCCTCCTCGCGCGAAAGAAGGCTCGTTGTGCACCCCTTGCGTCCCGGACGGTCACCCCTGCAACGCGTACCCGCCGGCATTCCGGTGCGTGCGCCGTGGCATCCGGGACGATTTCTTTCCCGCAATTTCCTCGAACCGCTCGGCATGTCGCAGAGCGAAGCCGCCCGCGCGCTCGGCATGTCGCGCCGCCGTCTGCACGAGATCGTGCACGGCCAGCGCGCGATGACGCCTGACACCGCCATCCGCTGCGCTCTGCTGTTCGGCACCGACGCCGCCTTCTGGCTGGCGCTGCAGTCCGCCTGGGACAGCTTCCACGCCTGGAAGGCGCTGCGCGCCACGCCTCACGCCACGCTTCCGCGCGGCGCTCACTGATTTTTTCCGAAGGAAGGTCCGACCATGAACCCGAATCCGTCCGGATGCAGCTGTCACCCTCCCCGTGACAGCATCGTCGTGCTCGGCATCGGCAATGTGCTGTGGGCTGATGAAGGCTTCGGCGTGCGCTGCGTCGAAGCGCTGCAGCAGCGCGTCGAGTTCGACGAAGGCGCCGGCGACGCCCCGGAGGTGCAGCTGATCGACGGTGGCACGCAGGGGCTCTACCTCGTGCAGCACGTGCAGGCGGCCGACTGCCTGCTCATCTTCGACGCCATCGACTACGGCCTCGAGCCGGGCACGCTCAAGTGCATCGCCAACGACGACGTGCCGCGCTTCATGGGCGCGAAGAAGATGAGCCTGCACCAGACCGGTTTCCAGGAGGTGCTGATGCTGGCACAGCTGACCGGCCAGTACCCGCGCGAAGTGCTGTTGATCGGTTGTCAGCCGGAAGAGCTGGAGGACTACGGCGGCAGCCTGCGGCCGTCGGTGCGCCGGGCGATGGACGACGCGCTGGCGCTCGGCCTGGACACGCTGCGCCGCTGGGGCGCGCGGCCGGTGCCGCGCACCACGCCGCTGACCGAGCGCGAGTGCATCACCTTCGCCGAACTCGAACTGACGCGCTACGAAGGCGAACGTCCGCCGGAAGAGCTCGCCTGCCGCAGCGGTGACGCCCGCTTCTTTCCTTCGCTGGAGGGCTGAGCCGTGTGTCTGGGCATACCGATGCAGGTGATGGCCCTCGAACCGGGTCACGCGCGCTGCGTGGGCCGGCTCGGTCTGCGCCGCGTGCGCACTGCGCTGGTCGGCGATGTGGCGGTCGGTGACTGGCTGCTGGTCTTCCTCGACAGCGCGCAGGAACGCATTACGGTCGAGCGGGCGCAGGAGATCGACGCCACGCTGGACCTGATCGAATCCGTCATGCAGGGCGAGGCCGGTGACGGCGCTGCCGCCTTCGCACTGCCGTCGGCAATGAGCAGCGAACAACTGCGGGCGCTGTCCGGCGCCCGTGCGGACACGCAGGACAACACGCAGGGAGAAATCGCATGAGCATCGAAGCCGCATCATCCGAAGCGGTCGTCACACTGCCGGTCGCCGCGCCGGCCCTTGTGTCGCCGCTGATCGACCGCCTGGTCAGCGCGCACGGCGCGACCTGGCTCACCGCCGACAACGTCGCCGACTGGGCGGCCGGTGGTGGCGACCGCGTCATCCTGCTGGCCGGCGACCCGGTGCGCTTCCCGGAAGCGCTCGACGTCGCCGTGGTGCTGCCCGAACTGCGCCAGCACTTCGCGCAGCGCTTCGCCGTCGGCGTCGCCACCCGCGAACACGAGGACGCGATCGCCAAGCGCTACGGCTCGATCCGCTGGCCGGCGCTGGTGTTCGTGCGCGACGGCGAGTACGTCACCGTGCTGTCCGGCATGCTCGACTGGGATGTCTATGTCGAGCGCGTCGCCGAAGCGCTGGCGATGCCTGTGTCGCGCGCACCCACCATCGGCATTCCGGTGCGCAATGGCAGCGCATCCGATTCTTCCTGTCACTGAGCGGAGTACGGCACGTGAAAGAGTTTCCCGCATTTCCCATTCCGGTCGCCGTCATCGGCCCCGGCACCCAGGTCGAAGACGAAACGCTGCAGTACATCAACATGCCGCAGGGCATGGAAACCTTCCGCCCGCCCGTCCTGCCCGAGCCGGAAGAGCTGGTTGGTCACGAACAGGCGCATCTGGCGCTGCGTGACGTGCTGGCCTGCCTCGACGCGACCCGCGGCGACGGCCGCAACCGCAGCATCGACCTGACCCGGCTGCCGGCCGAAGACCTGAAGCTGATCAACCAGGTCATGGGCGAGGGCGAGGTCAGCGCACAGGTGCGCACCGAAGGCGATGCCGCCCACCACGTGGCGGTGCAGGAGTCGGTGTTCGCCGGCGTCTGGCGCGTCATCGTCAGCGACAACGGCAGCGTCCAGTCCGACACGATAGAGGTGGGCGCCATTCCGCAGGTGCTGCGCACTTCGGCTGCCGACGATCTGTGGTTCACCGTGCCGCGCTGGCAGGGCGCGCTGCCGCCCAATGTGCAGAACGCGCCGGCGCTGCTGGCCGAGATCGAGGACCAGTGGCGCGGCTGGAAGCCGGGCAAGCCGGCGCATGTGGTGAATCTGACGCTGCTGCCGATGTCGAACGAGGACATCGGTTTCATGGACCACCACCTCGGCACCGGGCGCGTGCTCATCCTGTCGCGCGGCTACGGCAACTGCCGCATCACCAACACGCGCGTGCCCAACACCTGGCGCGTCGTCTATTACAACTCGCAGGACGTGGTCATCCTGAACACGGTCGAAGTCACCGCGCTGCCGGAAGTCGCGATGGCGGCGAAGGAAGACCTGGAGGACTCGTTCGAGCGGCTGACCGAAGTGCTGGCCTGGGTGGAAGGCGACTGATCATGTCGGCCAATGTGCGTTTCGAAGGCAGCTATCTCGGCGATGCCGGCAAGTTGCCGGACAATGCGAAACTCGAATGCAAGATCTGCTGGTGGGTGTACGACCCACAGCAGGGCGACCCGGTGTGGCAGATCGCGCCGGGCACCGCATTCACCGACCTGCCGCCGCACTGGCGCTGCCCGCAGTGCGACGGCGACGCCGACCAGTTCATGGTGATCGACTGAGGTTGATCGCCTCACCGCACCTGAGCGACCGACATGACCACCGACCCGATGCTCGCCTACCGCATCAGCGCCCTCGAAGCGCTGTTCCGTCAGATCGCCGACACCCGCATGGCCGGGCTGCCGATCATGAACGCGGCGCTGCGCGTCGAGGTGGTGGGTTTCGAGCTGTGCCCGTCGGAGCCCGACCTGCCGGCGGCAGCCAGCGGCGTGCTGGTGACGCCGTGGTTCATGAATCTGGTGCGTCTGCCGCTGGCGCGCGAGGACGATCTCGGGCGTGTCGGCGTCACGCGCCGGCTGGCGGTCGGGCGCGAGCGCTTCGACTTCATCGGCGCGCACGAAGCCGCCATCGGCACCTTCGACGCCTGTTCGCTGTTCTCGCCGATGTTCGATTTCGCGTCGCAGGACACCGCCGTCGCCACCGCGCAGGCGGTGCTGGCACGACTGCGCGAACCCTTGCCCAACGTGGCGAAGGATGCGGCGGAGCAGCCGGAACGACCGGCCCGCCGTGGCTTCCTGTTCGGGCGGAGCCGCACGCCATGATGTCGCACGACACACTGGCCGGCATGCTGCGCGTGCAGCCGGGTGCTCCGCGCCCGGCCGCGCTGAGCGGCCAGCGTCCGGACTGGGCGGCACGGCTGGCCGTCGGTCGCCCGGCGCAATCGCTGCCCGACCTGCTCGGCGCCGTGTTCAGCCTGTGCAGCCACGCGCACCGGCTGTGTGCCCGGGCTGCGGTCGACGCCGCGCTCGGCGTCGATGCGCCGCTGCCGGACACCTTGCGCGGCGAAACGCTGCGCGAACACCTGCGCCGCGTCCTGCTCGACTGGCCAGCACTGCTGACGGCCGGGCCGTCGGCCGACGCAGCGTGCGCGCTGGCCGCCTGCCCCGTGCTGCGCGCCGACGGCCGTGACGCCGCGTGTGCCGCCAGCATGCCGGACTGGATCGAACGCCATCTGCTCGGCGTCGCACCGGCCCGCTGGCTGGCCGCCTTCGAGCGCGCGCCGCAGCAGGCCTTTGCCGACTGGCGCGAGGCGGGCCAGACCTGGCTCGCCCGCGGGCTGCGCGACAGCGCCGCGCTGGCCGATGCACCGCTCGCCGCGGCGCCGGCGCTGCATGTGCATGGCAGTGAGACGGCGCTGCGCGCACTGGCCGCCGCGATGACGCAGGACCCCGCCTTCACCCGTCGTCCGCGCATCGACGGTGCCTGTGCCGAAACCGGGTGCTGGACGCGTCTGGCCGACGCTGCGCAGCCCCGCTCGGCCTCCGATCGCTTCGCGGCGCGGCTGGCCGAACTGGTGCGTCTCGCGCTGTCGGGCGGCGAAGGCCATCTGCGCAGCGGCCGTATCGCGCTGGCGCCGGGCGAGGGGCTGGCCTGGGCGGAGATGGCGCGCGGCCTGCTCGTCCACTACGTGCGGCTGGATGGTCGCGGCGACGAGGCGCGCATCGACGCCTGTCACGTGCTGGCGCCGACCGAATGGAATTTCGATGCCGAAGGTGCGGTGGCTGCCGCACTCGAAAAGCTGGACCCGGCGGCGCCCGATTGCACGCGCCGTGTCGCGCTGCTGATGGCCGCGTACGACCCCTGCGTGCGCTACGAGATGGCAGGCCGGCAGGAGGTGTCCCATGCATGAAGCCAGCCTGGCCGGCGGCATCCTGCAGCTGGTCGAGCGCACTGCCGAGCGCGAGCGCTTCGCCCGCGTCACGCATCTGCGGCTGGAGGCGGGCCAGCTCGCCGGCGTCGAGTCGCGCGCACTGCGCTTCGCGCTCGAAGCCATCGCCCCCGGCACGCTGCTCGACGGCGCGCGCATCGATATCGACGAACCACCGGGCGAAGCCTGGTGCATGGACTGCAGCCTCACCGTGCAGATCGCGCAGCGCGGCGACGCCTGCGCGCACTGCGGCGGCTACCGGTTGCAGCCGACCGGCGGCACCGAACTGAAGGTGATCGACATGCAGGTAGAGGACTGAGAGCTGGTCTGGATTCTGTAGGAGCGGTCTTCTGACCGCGACAGGGCGGTTGATCACGCGCCAACTGCAGCTTCGTCGCCGCGGTCGCGGTCAGAAGACCGCTCCTACAGGAGCGTTGGCGCGCAAGGCATCGCGCGGAGCAGGATTGCATGACCCGGCTCAGACCGGGCAAGGACTGAGGAGACCGATATGTGCGTAGTGTGTGGATGTGCCGGTGACGGCAGCCAGGTGACGATGGAGGGGCACGGGCACGCCCATCCGCCCAGCCCCTATTCACCCGCGGCGCGGCGGATGAAGTCCGGTGCGCCGGCGATCCGCCGGGCGGAACCGGCGCATGCGGGGGCCTCGCACGTCGCGGTGGACCCGGCCAGCGGCGACCTGCATTTCGGCGCCGGTGCCGCCAAGGTGTCGGTGCCCGGCATGAGCCAGGCGCGAGCCATCCGGCTCGAAACCGACATCCTCGGCGAGAACGACCGCGTCGCGGCGCAGAACCGCGCGCACTTCGCGGCGCACGGCGTGACGGCGCTGAATTTCGTGTCCAGCCCCGGCTCCGGCAAGACCACGCTGCTGTGCGCCACCATCGAGGCGCTGAAGACGCGTGCGCCGGGCCTGCCGGTGGCGGTGATCGAGGGCGACCAGCAGACCTCCTTCGACGCCGACCGCATCCGTGCCACCGGCGCGCCGGCGCTGCAGGTGAACACCGGCAAGGGCTGTCACCTCGACGCACCGATGGTGGCCGAGGCCTTCGCCCGCCTGCACCGCCACGATCACGGTGAGGAGCGCAGCCTGCTGTTCATCGAGAACGTCGGCAACCTCGTCTGCCCGGCGATGTGGGATCTGGGCGAGGCGGCGAAGGTGGCCATCCTGTCGGTCACCGAAGGCGAGGACAAGCCGCTGAAGTACCCGGACATGTTCGCCGCCAGCACGCTGATGCTGGTGAACAAGATCGACCTGCTGCCCTATCTGAACTTCGACGTCGAGCGTTGCATAGCCTTCGCGCGCCGCGTCAATCCGGCCATCGAGGTGATCCGGGTGTCGGCCACCACCGGCGAGGGCATGGGCGACTGGCTGACCTGGATCGAATCGCGACTGAAGGCCGACGCCGTGGCCGGCCTGCGGGCCGGCATCGACGACATCGTGCGGAGCATCGCGTCATGAGCCCCCGGCTCCCCACCGTGCTGGCGGCCGGCGCCTGGCTGAAGAACGCCGCCTGCCTGTTCGAGGACGGCCGCGCCGTCTGGTCGCCAATGCACGGCGACCTCGGTGACCCGGCCGCCTGCGTCGCGCTCGAACAGTCGCTCGACCATCTGCGCGCGCAGTCCTGTACGCCGATCGAGGCGATCGCGCACGACCTGCACCCCGACTTCTACAGCACCCAGCTGGCGGTCGCGCTGGCCGACCGGCTGGGCGTGCCGGCCATCGGTGTGCAGCATCACCATGCGCACATCGCCGCCGTGATGGCCGAGCATGGACTGACCGAACCGGTGGTGGGGCTGGCGCTGGACGGCGTCGGCCTCGGCACCGACGGCGTGGCCTGGGGCGGCGAACTGCTGTGGGTCGCCCCGGGCGACTGGCGCCGGCTCGGCCACCTGTGGCCGCTGCGACTGGCCGGTGGCGACGTGGCCGCGCGCGAGCCCTGGCGCATGGCCGCAGCCGCGATGCAGACGATGGGCCGCGGCGCCGACATCGAGGCACGCTACACCGCCGCGGTCGGCGCGCAGGCGGCGCGCACCGTCACGCGCATGCTGGACAGCGGCCTCAACAGTCCGCCGACCACCAGCACCGGCCGCTGGTTCGACGCCGCTGCCGGCGCGCTCGGTTTGAGCGTGCGCCAGTCGCACGAGGCCGAAGCCGCCATTGCGCTCGAATCGGCCGCCAAGCGCTGGTTTGCCGTGCACGGCGAACCGACGCTGGACAGCGTCATCGAGGTCGCGGGCGACAGCATGCTCGATCTGCGTCCGCTGCTCGCCCGTCTGCTCGATTGGCCGGACGGCGAAAATCGATGCGACGAAGCCGCCGCCTGGTTCCACGTGGCGCTGGCCGACGGCCTCGCGCAGTGGGCGATCGCCGCCGCGCAGCGCACCCAGGTCGATACCGTCTGCCTCGGCGGCGGCTGTTTCATGAATGCGCTGCTGACGCGTCGCGTCACGCTGCGGCTGCAGAGCCGCGGCCTGCGCGTGCTGCGGCCGCAGGCCACATCCTGCGGCGATGCCGGTCTGGCCCTGGGCCAGGCGTGGGCGGTCGCGCAGCAGATCCATCTCGCACCCGGCGTGCTCACGGAGTCCCTGTCATGTGTCTAGCCATCCCCGCCAAGCTGGTCGAACTGCGCGAGGACGAACGCGCGGTGGTGAACCTCGGCGGCATCCGCAAGGAAGTGTCGATCGAACTGGTGCCCGAGGCGCAGGTCGGCGACTACGTCATCGTCCACGTCGGTCACGCCATCGGCATGATCGACCCGGAGGAGGCCGAGCGCACGCTGGCACTGTTCGGCGAAATGTCGGCAGCGATGGCCGCGACGGAGTCCGCCGCATGAAGTACATCGACGAGTTCAGGGATGGTGATGTCGCCCGCAAGATCGCCGACCGTCTGGCCGTTGAAGCGCGCGGTGACCGCCCCTACAGCTTCATGGAGTTCTGCGGCGGTCACACGCACGCCATTTCGCGCTACGGCGTGAGCGAACTGCTGCCGGCCAATGTGCGCATGATCCATGGCCCCGGCTGTCCGGTCTGCGTGCTGCCGATCGGCCGCGTGGACATGGCGATCAAGCTGGCGCTCGAACACGATGTCATCGTCTGCACCTATGGCGACACGATGCGCGTGCCGGCCTCCGACAGCCTGTCGCTGACCAGGGCGAAGGCGCGTGGCGGCGACATCCGCATGGTGTATTCGGCGGCCGACGCGCTCACGGTCGCGCGCGACAACCCGGAGCGTCAGGTGGTGTTCTTCGCCATCGGCTTCGAAACGACGACGCCGCCGACCGCGCTCGCCATCCTGCGCGCGCAGCGCGAGGGGCTGAAGAATTTCAGCGTGCTGTGCTGCCACGTGCTGACCCCGTCCGCCATCACCCACATCCTGGAATCACCGGAAGTGCGCCAGTACGGCACGGTGCCGATCGACGGCTTCATCGGCCCGGCGCACGTGAGCATCGTCATCGGTGCCGCACCCTACGAGCACTTTGCCGAGGAATACCGCAAGCCGGTGGTGATTGCCGGCTTCGAGCCGCTGGACGTGATGCAGGCCATCCTGATGCTGGTGCGCCAGGTGAACGAGGGCCGCGCCCACGTCGAGAACGAATTCACCCGCGCGGTCGACCGTGACGGCAACCTCGCCGCGCAGCAGAAGGTATCCGAGGTGTTCGAACTGCGACCCAGCTTCGAATGGCGCGGCCTGGGCGAAGTGCCGTACAGCGCGCTGAAGATACGGCCGGCCTTCGCCGAGTTCGACGCCGAGCGCCGCTTCGACGTCGGCTACAAGCCGGTGGCTGACAACAAGGCCTGCGAGTGCGGCGCCATCCTGCGCGGTGTCAAGAAGCCGACCGACTGCAAGATTTTCGGCACCGTGTGCACGCCGGAAAACCCGGTCGGTTCCTGCATGGTGTCGAGCGAGGGGGCGTGCGCGGCGCACTATGCGTACGGAAGATTCAAGGACATTCCGGTGGTGACCGCATGAACGCGAGAGACGACAGCAAGGGCGGCGCCGTGCGCGCCGGCTATGTCCGGCCGCTGGACATCCGCAACGGCCGCATCGACATGGGCCACGGTGCCGGCGGCCGCGCCGCCGCGCAGCTGATCGAGGAAATCTTCCTCGCCGCCTTCGACAATCCCTTCCTGCGCCAGGGCAACGACGGTGCGTCGCTGGCCATTCCGCAGGGCAGCCGTCTGGTGATGGCGACCGACGCGCACGTCATTTCGCCGCTGTTCTTCCCCGGCGGCGACATCGGTGCGCTCAGCGTGCACGGCACGGTGAACGACGTGGCGATGATGGGCGCGACGCCGCTCTATCTGTCGGCCAGTTTCATCCTCGAAGAGGGTTTTCCGCTGGCCGATCTGAAGCGCATCGTGCAGTCGATGGCGGCGGCGGCGCGCGAAGCCGGCGTGGCGGTGGTCACCGGCGACACCAAGGTGGTGGAGCAGGGCAAGGGCGACGGCGTGTTCATCAGCACCACCGGCGTCGGCGTGGTGCCGCACGGCATCGACGTGTCGGGCGCGAATGCGCGGCCGGGCGACGTCATCCTGCTGTCGGGCACTGTGGGCGATCACGGCGTGGCGGTGCTGTCGCAGCGCGAATCGCTGGAGTTCGAAACGACCATCGTGTCGGACACCGCGGCACTGAACGGGCTGGTCGCCGACATGCTGGCGGTCTGTCCGGCGATCCGCACGCTGCGCGATCCGACGCGTGGCGGTGTCGCCACCACGCTGAACGAGATCGCCCGCCAGTCCGGCGTCGGCATGCTGCTCGACGAGGCAGCGATACCGGTCAAGCCGGAAGTCGATGCCGCCTGTGAACTGCTGGGGCTGGACCCGCTCTACGTTGCCAACGAAGGCAAGCTCATCGCAATCGTGCCGGCCGAACACGCCGACGCCGCGCTGGCGGCGATGCGCGCGCATCCGCGCGGCGCGGACGCGGCACGCATCGGCGTCGTGCAGCAGGACGCGCATCACTTCGTGCAGATGAACACCCGCTTCGGCGGCCGGCGCGTGGTCGACTGGCTGAGCGGAGAGCAGCTGCCGCGCATCTGCTGAACCGCGATGAGCGCCGACCGCGTCTATGCCAAGACCGACAAGGGCCGCGCCGAACTGCTGTCGCGCACCGGCACGCTGCGCGGACGACTGCGGGCCGCGCTCATCGTCGTCAATGGCCAGGCACCGCTGTCCGCGCTGCAGGAGGTGATCGGCGACGGCGCAGCCGGTCTGCTCGAAGAACTGCGCATGCTTGGCCATGTCGAGGCGGTCGAACCGGCAGCGCTGGCGGCCGCCAACGACAGCGCAACGCCGGCCAACGCGCTGCTCGAAATGCGCCGCGCCGATGCGATGCACCGGCTGGCGCCGCACTTCGGTCCCGACGTGGCGCTGGTCGCGCGTCCGCTGCTGGCGGCCGAAGACGCAGCCACCTTCAACTGCGCGCTCGACGCGATCGAAAGCAAGCTCGCGCTCTACATGGGCCGCCGCGACGCCGCGCGCACGCTGGACGGACTGAGGCTGCAGACATGACGGTGCCGCTGCGCATCCTGCTGCTGTGCCACAGTTTCAACAGCCTGAGCCAGCGCCTGTACGCCGAACTGACGGCGCTCGGTCATGTGCTGTCGGTGGAGCTGGACATTGCCGACGCGGTGACCGAAGAAGCGGTCGCGCTGTTCCAGCCGGACCTCGTGCTGGCGCCTTTCCTGAAGCGACGCATCCCGGAGCCGGTGTGGCGCACCCTGCCCTGTTTCGTCGTGCATCCGGGTCCGCCGGGCGACCGCGGTCCGGCCGCGCTCGACTGGGCCATCGTCGAAGGGCAGCGCGAGTGGGGCGTCACCGTGCTGCAGGCGGACGGCGATTTCGACGCCGGCCCGGTATGGGGAGCCGCGACCTTCCCGCTGCGGACGGCGTCCAAGGGCGCGATCTACCGGCGCGAGGTGACCGAGGCGGCGGTCGCGGCGACCTTGCAGGCGCTCGCCCGCTTCACTGCCGGCGATGCGCCGCAGAAAAGCGTGCCCGCCGCCGACGGCTGGCGCGGCGTGCTGCCGCAGTCGCGCCGCGCGATCGACTGGTCGCACGACGACAGCGCCACCGTGCTGGCGAAAGTACGCGCCTCCGACGGCCAGCCGGGCGTGGTCGACGCGCTGTTCGGCCAGCCCTGCCGGCTGTTCGACGCGCACCCGGCGACGCAGCAAGCGCTGGCCGGTCTTGGCGGTGCGCCGGGCGACGTGCTGGCGCAGCGCGACGGCGCGCTGCTGCGGCGGACCGTCGATGGTGGCGTCTGGATAGGCCGCGTGTCGGTCGCCCTTGGCGACGCCGCATCGCCGATCAAGCTGCCGGCGACGCAGGCCTTTGCCGCGGCGGCCGCGACGCTGCCCGAACGTGCGGTGCCGCTCACGCGGGCGGCCGACGAATGGGGCGAGTTGCGCTACACCGAGCACGGCGAACGCGGAGCCCGCGTCGGCGTGCTCAGTTTCGACTTCTGCAATGGCGCGATGTCCACCGCGCAATGCCAGCGCCTGCGCGACGCGCTGGTCGAGGTGAAGCGGCGCGACACGCAGCTGCTGCTGATCGCTGGCGGCGACGGCTTCTTCAGCAATGGCATCGACCTCAACTGCATCGAGGCGGCGGCGCACCGCGACGGCGACAGTGCGGCCGACGAATCGTGGCGCAACATCAACGCGATGAACGACGTCGCGCTGGAAATCATCACCTGCACCGACCGCCTCACCGTGTCGCTGCTGCGCGGCAACGCCGGTGCCGGCGGCGCCTTTCTCGCGCTGGCGGCGGACGAGGTATGGGCGCAGCGCGGCGTCATGCTGAACCCGCACTACAAGAACATGGGCAATCTGTACGGCTCGGAGTACTGGACCTACCTCGCGCCGCGCCGCCTCGGCGCCGACGGCGCGCGCGCGCTGATGCAGAGCCGGCTGCCGCTGTCCGCACCCGAGGCGCTGCGCATCGGCTTCGTCGACCGTTGCCTCGACGTGCCGGCCGGTGAGGTACTCGATGCGGCGGTGCAGGAAGCCCGGCTGCTGGCCGCGTCGTACAATCTGCGCGATCGCGTCATGCGCAAGCAGACCGAGCGCGCGGCCCACGAAGCCGAACGTCCGCTCGCCGATTACCGCAAGGAAGAACTGTCCCGCATGCACCGCAATTTCTACGGCTTCGACCCCAGCTATCACGTCGCGCGCCACCACTTCGTGCACAAGCTGCCGCATGCGTGGACGCCGCGCCATCTGGCCGTGCACCGTGAGGTGGCTGCGCGATGAACGCCAGCCTGCGCGTGCCCACCGTGCTGGTGGTCGATGACGAGGTCCGCTCGCAGGACGCGATGCGCCGCACGCTGGAAGAGGACTTCACCGTACTCACCGCCAGCGGCGCCGACGACGCGCGCCAGCAGCTGGAGCGCAACGAGGTGAACGTCATCCTGTGCGACCAGCGCATGCCCGGCCTGACCGGCGTGCTGTTCCTGAAGGAGGTGCGCGAACGCTGGCCCGACGTCGTGCGCATCGTCATTTCCGGCTACACCGATTCGGAAGACATCATCGCCGGCATCAACGACGCCGGCATCTATCAGTACATCCTGAAGCCCTGGGTGCCCGATCACCTGCTGGCCACCGTGCGCAACGCCGCCGAGGCGCAGACGCTGCAGCAGGAAACCGCCCGCCTCGACCTCGAGCTGCGCACCGCGACGCCGGTGCTGCGCCAGCGCGCGGCGCACAAGCTGGAGCGCGCGCGCCGCACCTTCGGCTTCGACCGCATCGAGCGCTCCACCGGCAGTCCCCTCGATTCGGTGTGCGAAATGGCGGCGCGTGTCGCCCGCTACGACCTGTCGGTGCTGGTGCTCGGCGAATCCGGCACAGGCAAGGAACTGCTGGCGCGAGCCATCCACTACGCCAGCCCGCGTGCCAATGGCGCCTTCGTCGTCGAGAACTGCGCGGCGATACCGGAAACCCTGCTCGAATCCGAACTGTTCGGCCACAAGCGCGGTGCCTTCACCGGCGCCTACGAAGACCACATCGGCCTCTTTCAGCGCGCCGACGGCGGCACCGTGTTCCTCGATGAAATCGGCGAAACCTCGCCCGCCTTCCAGGTGCGCCTGCTGCGCGTGCTGCAGGAAGGCGAGGTGCGCCCGGTCGGCGGCACCCGTGCGGTGCCGGTGGACGTGCGCGTCATCGCCGCCACCCACCGCGACCTTGAGCAGCGGGTGCGCGACGGCCTGTTCCGCGAGGATCTGTACTACCGCATCGCCGGCGCCACCTTCACCGTGCCGCCGCTGCGCGAGCGGGTGGGCGACATCGAGCCGATCGCCCGCCGCGTGGTCGACGAGGTGGGCATCGAACTGGGCCGCCCCGGCGCCTCGCTGACCGACGAGGCGATGGCCTGTCTGATGGGCTATCCGTGGCCCGGCAACATCCGCGAACTGCGCAACGAACTGGCGCGCGCGCTGGCGTTGAGTGACAGCGAACGCATCGAGGCGCAGTCGCTGTCGCTGCGCGTGCTGCACGGTCAGGCCGGCCTGACCGCCACCGCGAGCGCCACCCCGCTGCCGGCCAGCGGCACACTGGCCGAGCGGTTGGACGCGATCGAAGCCATGGTGTTGCGCGAAACCCTGCTCCGCCACCGCTGGAACAAGACGCGCGCCGCCAAGGAACTGGGCCTGTCCCGGGTCGGTCTGCGCGGAAAGATGGTGCGCTTCGGTCTGGAGGGCTGATGGTAGATGCGGCGGACATCGTGAGCGAGCCGGTGCGGGCGGCCGCCGACGCGGTGCTGGACCGCTGGCAGCGCGCGCCGCACGCGCTGGTGCAGATCCTGCGCGAAACACAGGCGATCACCTGCTGGCTGCCGCGCCCGCTGCTCGCCCACATCGCCGCCGCACTCGGACTCACGCTCGCGCACGTCGAAGGCGTGGCCGGCTTCTATCGCTTCTTCCACACCCGCCCGGTGGGTCGCACGCGGCTGCTGTTCTCCGACAACATCACCGACCGCATGCTGGGCAGTGAAGCGCTGCTGGCGCAGCTGTGCGCCCGCCTCGGCGTTGCACCGGGCGAGGTCGATGCGCAGGGGCGCTTCAGCGTCGACCGCTGTTCCTGTACCGGACTGTGCGACCAGGGGCCGGCGCTGCTGGTGAATCACCATCAGGTCATTACGCGGCTCGACGCGGCACGCGTCGACGCGCTCGCCGATCTGCTGCTGGCCGACACGCCGGTCGAGCAGTGGCCGGCCGAGTGGTTCGACGTGGTCGATGGCGTGCAGCGCGCCGACGTGCTGCTGAGCGGTCTGGCCGCCGACGCGCCGAAGCTGCCGGCGGTGCTCGCGCAGTCGCCGCAGGCCCTGCTCGACGAAGTGGCGCAGTCCGGCCTGCGCGGACGCGGCGGCGCTGGCTTCCCGACCGCGCGCAAATGGCAGGCTTGCCGCGACGCGGCCGGCGACCTGCGCGTCGTCGTCTGCAATGCCGACGAGGGCGAGCCCGGCACCTTCAAGGACCGCGTGCTGCTGGCCAGTCACGCCGACGCCGTGTTCGACGGCATGACGGTGGCGGCGCGCGCGGTCGGCGCGCAGCAGGGCTTTCTGTACCTGCGTGGCGAATACCGCTACCTGCTGCCGCAACTCGAAGAAGTGCTCGTGCGTCGCCGCACGCAGGGTCTGCTCGGCCGTGACGCGTGCGGCGTCGCTGGCTTCGGTTTCGACATCGCCATCCATCTGGGCGCTGGCGCCTATGTCTGCGGCGAAGAATCGGCGCTGATCGAATCGCTCGAAGGCAAGCGCGGCACGCCGCGCATCCGCCCACCCTTCCCGGTGCAGGCCGGCTATCTCGGCCGGCCGACCGTCGTGAACAACGTCGAAACCTTCTGCGCGGTGGCCCATATCGCGCGCCGCGGCGGCGCCTGGTGGGCCGGCATCGGCACCGCGCAATCGACCGGCACCAAGATCCATTCGGTGTCCGGCGACTGCGCGCGACCCGGCCTGTACGAATACCCGCTGGGCACGTCCATTGCGCAGATCCTCGACGACTGCGGTGCCCGCGACGTGCAGGCGGTACAGGTCGGCGGGCCGTCCGGCGCCTGCATGCCGGCGGCGGATTTCGGGCACACCATCGCCTTCGAGGACGTGCCGAGCGCCGGCGCCTTCATGGTGTTCGACCGCTCGCGCGACCTGTTCGAGGTGGCGCGCCACTTCGCCCGCTTCTTCGCGCACGAAAGCTGCGGCCTGTGCACGCCGTGCCGAGTCGGCACCGAACTGGTGGTGCGGCGGCTGGACAAGCTGGCGCACGCGCGCGGTGCCGGCAGCGCGTCGGCCTTCGACATCGACCGCCTGCACGATCTCGATACGGTGCTGCACAGCGGCACCCACTGCGGCCTCGGCGCCTCGGCCTGCAATCCGCTGCGCGACACGCTGCGGCATTTCGGCGCCGCCTACGCGCAGCGCGCGACCGCGCCGCAGTTCCAGCCGGACATCGACCTCGACGCCGAACTGTCGTCGGCGCGCCGCGTGACCGGACGGACCGACGCCGGCGCGCATCTGAACACGGACACACCGGCATGAGCGGCGTCGATCCGACCTTCGATCTCGATGGCCAGCCGGTCGCGCTGCAGCCGGGCGACACGATACTGAGCGCCGCGGCGCGCGCCGGGCTCGACATCCCTCACCTGTGCTGGAGCGAAGAGGTGTCGGGCAGCGCGTCGTGCCGGCTGTGCACGGTGCTGGCCGACGGCCGCCCGGTGGCTGCCTGCGTGACGCCGGCGGTGGCCGGCCAGAAGGTCGACTGCCGTACCGCCTCGCTGGCCACGCAGCGCCTGCGCCTGCTGCAGATGCTGTTCGTCGAGGGCAATCACTTCTGCCCCGGCTGCGAGAAGAGCGGCAACTGCGTGCTGCAGGTTCAGGCCGAACGCGCCGGCATGACCGACCTGCATTTCGAGGTGCTGAACCCGGAGCGGCCGGTCGACGCGAGCCACCCCGACGTGCTGTTCGAACCGAACCGCTGCATCCTGTGCCAGCTGTGCGTGCGCGCCAGCGACGAGATCGACGGCAAGCGGGTGTTCGCCATCGGCGGCCACGGCATCGCCACCCGGCTGCTGATCGACAGCCCGAGCGGCCGGCTCGGCGACAGCGCGCTGTCGGTGGATGATCGCGCCGCCCACATCTGCCCGGTCGGCGCGCTGCTGCCCAAGCGGGTCGGCTTCGCGGTGCCCATCGGCCAGCGGCGCTTCGATACCGAGGACACGCGCGGATGAATGCGCCGCCCGCATCGACGCCGCCGCGCAAGCTGCGCGTCGCCACCGTGTCGCTGGCCGGCTGCTTCGGCTGCCACATGTCGCTGCTCGACATCGACGAGCGGCTGTTCGATCTGATCGAGCGGGTCGAATTCGACCGTTCGCCGCTGACCGATATCAAGACCGTCGGTGAGGTCGAGCAATGCGACATCGGTCTGGTCGAAGGCGGCCTGTGCAATGCCGAGAACGTCGAGGTGCTGCGCGCCTTCCGTGCTCGCTGCACCGTGCTGGTGGCGGTCGGCGCCTGCGCCATCACCGGCGGCCTGCCCGCGCTGCGCAATCATCTGGACGTCGGCGACATCCTGCAGTCGGTGTATGGTCGGGTGCCGGACGACCCGGAACTGCCGCTGCCGCTGAACCGCGTGCTGCCGATACACGAGGTGGTGCGCGTCGACCACGCGCTGCCCGGCTGCCCGCCGCCGGCCGACGCCTTCTGGCAACTGCTGCAGGACCTGATCGCCGGGCGCACGCCGGTGCCGGCACCCGGCCTGATCCGCTACGACTGAAGCCATGGATACGCGCCCGCTCGAAACCGCCGACAACCCTGCAGGCCTGCGCCGCATCGCGATCGATCCGCTGTCGCGCGTCGAAGGCCACGGCAAGGTGACGCTGCTGCTCGACGACGACAACCGCGTGCGCCAGGCGCGGCTGCACATCGTCGAATTCCGCGGTTTCGAGAAGTTCATCGAAGGCCGGCCCTACTGGGAAGTGCCGGTCATGGTGCAGCGGCTGTGCGGCATCTGCCCGGTGTCGCACCATCTGGCGGCGTCGAAGGCGCTCGATCGCGTGGCCGGCGGCTGGCCGGTGCCGCCGGCGGCCGAGCGCATCCGCCGGCTCATGCATTACGGCCAGATCGTGCAGAGCCACGCGCTGCACTTCTTCCACCTCGCCTCGCCCGACCTGCTGTTCGGCTTCGACGCCGGCGTCGACCAGCGCAACATCGTCGGAGTGGCCGCCGCCTTTCCGGACGCTGCGCGTCAGGGCGTCATGCTGCGCAAGTTCGGCCAGGAGGTGATCCGCATCACCTCGGGCAAGCGCATTCACGGCACCGGTTCGATACCCGGCGGCATGAACCGCGCGGTCGATCCGGCCGAACGCGACGCGCTGCGCGCCGAATTGCCGCAGGTGCTGGCCTGGGCGCAGGACGCGGTGACGCTGGCCCGCCGGCTGCACGAGAATCTGCCGGCCCGCTACGCCGACTTCGCCGACACGCCGGCCGCCATGATGTCGCTGGTTGGCCGCGACGGTGCGATGGAGCTGTACGACGGCGTGCTGCGCCTGCGCGAGTCCGACGGGCGCATCGCGGTCGACGGCTTCGACGACCAGCGCTACCGCGAACTGATAGCTGAAGCGGTCAAGCCCTGGACCTATATGAAATTCCCGTACCGCCGCGACCTCGGTGTCGACGACGGCTGGTACCGCGTCGGCCCGCTGGCGCGCGTGCAGAACTGCGATTTCATCCCGACCCCGCGCGCCGAAGCGGCGCGCCAAGCCTTCGTCGCCGCACACGAGGGGCGGCCGGTGCACGCGGTGCTGGCCACTCACTGGGCACGCATGATCGAACTGCTGCACGGTGTCGAGACGGTCGCCGCGCTGCTCGACGACGCGCTGATCACCGGCGGCCCGCTGCGGGCCGAGGGGCCGCGCCAGCGCTCGGGCATCGGCATCATCGAAGCACCGCGCGGCACGCTGATCCACGAATACGAAGTCGGCGACGACGATCTGGTCACGCGCTGCAATCTGATCGTATCGACCACGCACAACAACCAGGCGATGAACGAGGCGGTGCGCGCTGTGGCGCTGCGCTATCTCGACGGCGAAACGATTACCGAAGGCCTGCTCAATCACATCGAGGTGGCAGTGCGCGCCTACGATCCCTGCCTGTCCTGCGCCACGCACGCGCTCGGCCAGATGCCGCTGGCGGTGAGCGTGCGCGCGGCCGACGGCCGCGTGCTTGACCACGTGCTGCGCAGCTCGACCGGCGAACTGCTGCGCGACGGCCCGGCGCACGACGCCGAGGCGGCGCAATGACGGCGCCGCTGCTGGTGCTCGGCTGGGGCAATCCGAGCCGCGGCGACGACGCGCTCGGACCGATGCTGGTCGATGCGCTGGCGGCGTATGCCGGACGCGCGCTGCCCGCCGGCAGTGTGGAGTGTCTCAGCGACTACCAGCTGCAGATCGAGCACGCGCTCGATCTGGTCGGCCGCGAGCGCGTGCTCTTCGTCGACGCCGCGCGCGGGCTGGATGCCGCCTGCCAGATGCGCAGGGTCGAGCCGCAGCGCGAGCGCCAGATCACCAGCCACGCGCTCTCGCCGGAAGCGCTGCTGCAGGTATTCGTCGATCTGCAGCGCCGGCCACCGCCGGTGTGTGATGTACTGGCCATCCGCGGCCGTCGCTGGGAATTGGGCGAGCAGCCGGATGCGCAGGCCGAGGCCGATCTCGAACAGGCGCTCGTCCGGGCGCGCGGCTGGCTGCACGACGCCGTCGCTCGCGGCGCGCACACCGAAGGAGTGAATGCATGAACGTGCTCTGGTTGCAGTCCGGCGGCTGCGGCGGCTGCAGCATGTCGCTGCTGTGCGCCGACACCGACGATTTCCACGGCCAGCTGCGCGATGCCGGCATCGATCTGCTGTGGCATCCGTCGCTATCGCTGGACAGCGGCAGTGAAGTGACCGCGCTGCTCGGCCGCATCCTCGACGGCGATCTTCCGCTGGACGCGCTGTGCGTCGAAGGCTCGCTGCTGCGCGGGCCGAATGGCACCGGCCGTTTCCACGTCATGGCCGGCACCGGCCTGCCGATGATCGAATGGGTGCGCAAGCTCGCCGCAAAGGCGCGTCACGTGATCGCCATCGGCAGCTGCGCTGCCTGGGGCGGCGTCACCGCCGGCGGTGACAACCCGACCGACGCCTGCGGCCTGCAGTACGAGGACGACGTGCGCGGCGGCCTGCTGGGCAGCGATTTCCGCGCCGCGGGCGGCCTGCCGGTGATCAATATCGCCGGCTGTCCGACCCACCCGAGCTGGGTGCTGGACACGCTGATGGCGCTGGCCGCCGACGGCTTCACCGAAACCGACCTCGATACGCTGGGCCGGCCGCGCTTCTACGCCGACCAGCTGGTGCACCACGGCTGCACGCGCAACGAGTACTACGAGTTCAAGGCCAGCGCCGAGAAGCCCTCGGACCTCGGCTGCATGATGGAAAACATGGGCTGCAAGGGCACGCAGGCACACGCCGACTGCAACACGCGGCCGTGGAACGGCGAAGGCTCCTGCACCCGCGGCGGCTACGCCTGCATCAGCTGCACCGAACCTGGCTTCCAGGAACCGGGCCACCCCTTCCACGCCACCCCCAAGCTGGCCGGCATCCCGATCGGCCTGCCGACCGACATGCCCAAGGCCTGGTTCGTCGCGCTGGCGTCACTGTCGAAGTCGGCGACGCCGAAGCGGGTCAAGGTGAATGCGGTGTCGGACCACGTCGTGGTGCCGCCGGTGGCGCGAAGGACAAGATTGAAGTGACAGTGTTTCTGACCGCCACCTCGCCGTTCCGGGCCAAGGCGGATCTCATCGGCGAGCCGGTGGGCCTTCTGTTCGAGTTCATTGCGCGTTTCCTGTTCAGGATCATGTCCACCCTTTTCGGCCCGGAGGGCCAGGACGGTTATGGTCTGTCTGACTGGATACTGTTGATTGCGTTGTTGACCGGGGTGGCGATCGGGATCGCGTGGGCGGCGATGACGTTGATCCGCGTAACGCACAAGAAGGGAAAGGAAAGACGTTGAGGGTTACTGATAGCAAGAGGGCACTCTCCGCATGACCCGCCTCCTCGTCGGTCCCTTCAACCGCGTCGAGGGCGATCTCGAAGTGACGCTGGACGTCGCCGACGGCCGCGTCGCGTCGGCGCACGTCAATGCGCCGATGTACCGCGGCTTCGAGCAGATCCTGCGCGGGCGCGAGCCGCATGACGCGCTGGTGTATGTGCCGCGCATCTGCGGCATCTGTTCGGTGTCGCAGTCGGTGGCGGCCGCGCGTGCGCTGGCCGATCTCGGCGGCATCACGATGCCGGCCAACGGTCAGCACGTGACCAATGTGATCCTCGCCACCGAAAACCTGGCCGATCACCTGACTCACTTCTATCTGTTCTTCATGCCGGATTTCGTGCGGCCGGTGTATGCCAGCCGGCCCTGGCATGCCGAGGCGGTGCGCCGCTTCACGCCGCAGACCGGCGAACAGGTGCGCGCCGCGATCGCCGCGCGCCAGCGCTGGTTCACGCTGCTCGGCACATTGGCCGGCAAGTGGCCGCACACGCAGAGCATCGACCCCGGCGGCTCGACGCGCGCCATCGACGCCGCCGAACGGGTGCGCCTGCTGGCCCGCGTGCGCGAATTCCGACGCTTCCTCGAAACCCACACCTATGCGGCGCCGCTGGAACAGGTGGCCGCGCTCGATTCGGAAGCCGCGCTCGACGCCTGGCATCACTCGGCACCACTCGCCGACCCGCTGAACGGCGACCTGCGCTTTTTCCTGACCGTCGCGCGCGATGCGGCGCTGGCCACGCTTGGCGCCGGCCCCGGCCGCTTCCTCAGCTACGGCGCCTACCCGCAGCCCGAGGGCGGCACGGCGCTGGGCGCAGGCGTCTGGCACGCCGGCGCGCTGTCACCGCTCGACCCGGCCGCCATCCGCGAAGACGCCACGCACGCCTGGCTGAGCGATGCCGGCGGCCCGCAGCATCCGCGCAGCGGCGTCACGCTGCCGGAACCGGACAAGCCCGGCGCCTACACTTGGAACAAGGCGCCGCGGCTGGCCGGCGCAGTGGTCGAAACCGGCGCCATCGCGCGCCAGCTGGCGAGCGGCCATCCGCTCATCACCGATCTGGTCGGCCGTTACGGTGGCACCGTCTACACGCGGGTCGTCGCCCGCCTGCTCGAACTGGCGCGCGTGGTGCTCATGATGGAAGACTGGCTGCGCGCCGTGCGGCCGGGCGAACCCTTCTGCACGCCCGGCCGGCTGCCCGACGAAGGCAGCGGCGCCGGCCTCGGCGAAGCGGCGCGCGGCAGCCTGGGCCACTGGATTTCGGTGCGCGACGGCCGCATCGCCAACTACCAGATCGTTGCGCCCACCACCTGGAACTTCTCGCCGCGCGACGCCGCCGGCCGGCCCGGCGCGCTGGAGTCGGCGCTTGAAGGCGCACCGGTGCGCGAGGGCGAAACGACGCCGGTGGCGGTGCAGCACATCGTGCGGTCCTTCGATCCGTGCATGGTGTGCACGGTGCACTGAGTGGGTGGCAGGAAAAGCGGCGTATCGAATCGCGCCATATCCCTGTTGGCGCGATTCCCTGTTTTGTGCCAATATTGTGGCGCGATAATAGAATTGCGCCACTTAAATGACCCGGCCTCGTTCGTCCATTGATCCGCATACGCTCGCCGCACTGATCGCCCGCCACGAAGAGGGCGTCGGTGTGGACGGCCTGCTGCGCGTGCTCGGCGACGGCGTTGCACGCCGTACGCTGCAGCGCCGGCTGGCCGAACTGGTCGCGCAGGGCCGCGTGCTGACGCGCGGCGAGGCGCGGGCGCTGAAGTATTTCCCGGCGCCGGCGGGTTCTGCAGTGACGGTGATGGAGCCCCTGCCGTCCGCCGCGCCGGCGCCCTATGTGACGCTGTCGACCGAGGGCGCGGAGCTGCGCGACCTGGTGCGCAGGCCGCTGCATCTGCGCCGCCCGGTCGGCTACGACATCGGCTTCGTCGACCGCTATCGCGCCAATGACACCTTCTATCTGCCCGAGCCGCTGCGCGCGCAACTGCACGCGCTCGGCCGCTCACCGGTCGGCGAAGCGGCGGCGGGTACCTTCGCCGGCGACATCCTGAACCGGCTGCTGATCGATCTGTCCTGGGCCTCGTCGCGGCTGGAGGGCAATACCTATTCGCGGCTCGATACCGAACGTCTGATCGAACTGGGCGAAATCGCCGAGGGCAAGGACGCGCTCGAAACGCAGATGATCCTGAACCACAAGGCGGCCATCGAGTATCTGGTGCATGGCGCCGGCCGCATCGGCGTCGATCGCGAAACGCTGCTGTCGCTGCACGCGCTGCTGTCCGACGGCCTGCTGCGCGATCCGCAGGCCGGCGGCCGGGTGCGCAGCCGCGCGGTCGAGATCAGCGGCTGCGTGTATCGGCCGCTGGCGCTGCCGCAGCAGCTCGACGAACTGTTCGGCATCGTCACCGACATCGCTGCCGACATCGAAGACCCCTTCGAGCAGGCCTTTTTCCTGATGGTGCATCTGCCCTATCTGCAGCCTTTCGAGGACGTGAACAAGCGGGTGTCGCGGCTGGCCGCCAACATTCCGCTGATCCGCACCAATCTGTGCCCGCTGTCCTTCATCGACGTGCCGCAGCAGGCCTATGTCGATGCGATGATTGCGGTCTACGAGCTGAACCGCATCGAGCTGCTGCGAGACGTGTTCGTCCAGGCCTACGCGCGCTCCTGCCAGCAGTATGTCGCCGTCAAGCAGCAGCTGGTGCCGCCCGACACCTTCCGCCTGCGCCACCGCAAGGCGCTGACCGAAGCGGTGCGCACCATCGTGCTGGGCGGACGGCCGGCAAGCGCGGCGGCCGCGCGCGAGGCGACGCCGGCCGCTGTGGCGGCGGACGACCGGGCGCGCTTCGTCGAACTGGTGCTGCAGGAGTTCCGCTCGCTGCACGAGGGCAATGCGGTCCGCTTCGGCCTGCGTCCGCTGGAATTTGCCGACTGGCTGGCTACACACGGCGGGTCGATCGATACTAGCTCATCGGAGTCATGACATGCAGCGCTTCACCATTTCCCTCGACGACCAGCTGGCCGCGCAGTTCGACGACTGGATCGCGCAGCGTGGCTACGGCAACCGTTCGGAGGCGGTGCGCGACCTGTTCCGTGCCGAACTCGACCGCACGGCGCAGCAGACGGGCAGCGCGACGCACTGCGTGGCCTGCCTGTCCTACGTGTTCAACCACCACGAACGCGATCTGGCCGAGCGCATCATCAGCCTGCAGCATGCGCACCACGACCTCACGGTGTCGTCGATGCACGCCCATCTAGACCACGACTACTGCCTCGAAACCGTCATCCTGAAAGGCGAGATCGCCGCGGTGCGGCAGTTCGCCGACGCGGTGTGCGCCGAGCGCGGCGTGCACCACGGCAAGATCAACGTGATCAGTGTCGAGCTGGATGCAGGCCACCACCACGCGGGCCCGGGCGGGCATCGCTACACGCGGCGACACGAGCGCGGCGGCCAAGGCCACGTGCACATCAAGCCCAGCACCTGACGCCAGCGCCGCTGCCGCAGCATCGATCGGAATGGCAGCGCGCTGACCACCGCACGACCGGGCGTCGCGCCGAAACGCTTGCCCGGCGTGGTGCCGCGACTGGCACGCTTCTCGCGTATGAAGACTGTTCCAAATCTTCATACAAAAAGATGAACGCGAAAAAAGACTTTTCCGGGAAGGTGTTGCGGGCGCCATCGGCGTCCGTGCAGGGATTTCTGCCGCTGCTGTGCGTGCCCGTCATCGGGGCATGGGGCACCGCGCTGGCGCACGAAGCGGCGCCGTCGGCTCACCATCTCGACGCGGTGACCATCGAGGGCCATTACGACAACGCGATCGGCACGTCCGACGCCGCCAGCCAGGGCCGCGTGACCGCGCGGCTGATCGAAAACCGGCCGACGTTGCGTCCTGCCGAGGTGCTGGAATTCGTGCCCGGCGTCATCGTCACGCAGCACAGTGGCGGCGGCAAGGCGAACCAGTACTTCCTGCGCGGCTTCAACCTCGACCACGGCACCGACTTCGCCACCTATATCGACGGCATGCCGGCGAACATGCCGACGCACGCGCACGGCCACGGCTATACCGACCTGAACTGGCTGATACCGGAACTGGTCGGCCGCATCGACTACCGCAAGGGCCCGTACTACGCCGAAGAGGGCGATTTCGCGTCCGCCGGTTCGGCGCGGCTGCGGCTGGTCGACCGGCTCGACTACGGCACCGCCGAAGTGACCCTCGGTCAGGACGGCCACCGGCGCGGCCTGTTGATGAATTCGCACGCGCTGGGTGCCGGCACGTTGCTGTACGCGCTCGAAACCTCGCGCAGCGACGGCCCCTGGGACAACCCGGAAGACTTCCGCCGCATCAACGGCGTGCTGCGCTACACGCTGGGCGAGGGCGCCAACCGCACCGCACTTACCGCGATGGCCTACACCGCGCGCTGGGACTCGACCGACCAGATCCCGCTGCGCGCCGTGCAGTCCGGCCTGATCGGCCGCTACGGCACGGTGGACCCGACCGACGGCGGCAAGACGCAGCGCTACAGCCTGTCGGTCGACCATCAGCGCGCCTACGACGACGGTGCCTTCCGCTTCAACGCCTACGCCATCCAGTCGGAGCTGGACCTGTGGTCCAACTTCACCTACTTCCTCGAAAACCCGGCCGACGGCGATCAGTTCCGCCAGTCCGAACAGCGCACCGTGCTCGGCATGGCGATGAGCCGCAGCTGGGACGGCCAGTTCGCCGGCCGGCCGATGACCAACACGCTGGGCGTGCAGCTGCGACACGATCGCCTGAGCCCGGTCGGGCTGTATTCGACGGTCGCGCGCAGCACCACCGGCGTGATCCAGCAGAGCCGCGTGCGTCAGACCAGCGTCGGTCTGTTCGGCGAGAACAGCGTGCAATGGACGCCCTGGCTGCGCAGCCTCGCCGGCCTGCGCATCGACCGCTACGACTTCGACGTCGCCAGCTCGATCGCCGCCAACAGCGGCGACGCCTCCGACCACATCGCCTCGCCCAAGCTGTCCTTCGTGTTCGGGCCGTGGGCGCGCACCGAGTATTTCGTGAACTACGGCTACGGCTTCCACAGCAATGACGCCCGCGGCACCACGGCGCGCGTCACCGCCAAGGGCGGGCTGCCGGCGGACCCGGTCGACGCGCTGGTGCGCACCAAGGGCGGCGAAATCGGCGTGCGCACTGAGTGGATTCCCGGCCTGCAGAGTTCGCTCGCCGTGTGGACGCTGAAGCTGGATTCGGAACTGCTGTTCGTCGGCGACGCTGGCGAAACCGAGCCCAACCGCGCCAGCAAGCGCAGCGGCATCGAGTGGAACAACCGCTGGACGATGCGACCCTGGCTGCTGCTGGACCTCGACATCGCCGCCTCGCGCGCCCGCTTCACCGAGGACGACCCGGCCGGTAACCACGTGCCGGGTGCGGTCGACCGCGTTGTCGCCGCAGGCCTGAGCCTGACCGAAGACAACCCGCTGGCCAACGGCTGGTTCGGTCACCTGCAGTTGAGGCATGTCGGCCCGCGTCCGCTGGTCGAGGACAACTCGGTGCGCTCCGATTCGACCACGCTGGCCTATCTGCGCATCGGCCACCGTCTCACCCGCGACCTGCGGTTGATGCTGGACGTGTTCAATCTGTTCGACAGCGGCGACAACGACATCGAGTACTTCTACACCTCACGCCTGCGCGGCGAAGCGGCAGGCGGCGTCGATGACCGCCATGTCCATCCGGTCGAGCCACGCAGCGTACGGCTGACCCTGAATGCGCGGTTCTGAGTGCTTGAACCGTGCGGGCGGCCGGAGCTCGGGCGGTTTGGGAGAGGGGTCTTGACCCCGACAGCGGGCGGTATCGGAGTCTGAGGCCTGTCGCCGCTGCA
>NZ_JBBHZK010000004.1:300000-421484 GCF_049843555.1 Methyloversatilis sp. MC4-4 | reverse complement strand
ATGGTCGGAGCCGGGGTTTTGTGGGAGGGGTCTTGACCCCGACAGCGGCCTGGATCAGAGCCGGCGGACTACGACGGCCGCGTCGCGGCCAAGGCTGCTCCCACCGAGGTCTGCGCTAACCGCTCCCCCGCATGGTGCGATGCAAAACGTAACCTTTCGGTCACTTTCTGCATGACTTATTACCGGCCGTCCGCAGCCATGTTGCGTAGCATCAAATCCATCGCGCGGCCGACGCTGCGCAGCGATCCGGAGTCCCGAAATGCTGAAGTCCCTCGCCCGATTTTCCCTGCCCCTGCTGGCGCTGCTGGCCATGAACGGTGCCCGCGCCGAAGACTGCGCCGACACCAGTTTCTCCGGCGTCGGCGCCAGCGCCTGTGTCGGTGCGCGGCCGAACAACATCAACGGCGCCAGCGCCGAAACTGACTTCCTCGCGACCACCTTCGGCGGCAGCTGGACTTTCGTCGGCTCGACCGACAGCACCGGTTTCGGTCCCTTCTCGTCCAACCCGAGCGGCGCCACCTCGGGCACGCTGAACTTCGACAGCGCGGTCAGCGGCCGCATCGTGATCGGCCTGAAGGCCGCCAATCAGCACAGCTTCTACTACTTCGACCTGGCCGCCCCGGTCACCTCGCTGAGCTTCGACACCACCGCCGGCATCGCGACCAACGTCAGGGGCAACGCGCAGAACCTGTCGCACGCCATCCTGTACGCCGGCAGCCCGCTGCCGGTGCCCGAGCCGGCGAGCTGGGCACTGCTGGCCGCCGGTCTGGGCGTGATCGGCGCGATCGCCCGTCGCCGCGTCTGAGCACCGTACCCGGCTCGAACCGACGCCCCGCACCGCGGGGCGTTTTCTTTTGCGCGCGCTGTCAGCGCAGCACGCGGTCGCGCGTTATGCGGCCGTCCAACCGCCTGCACTCGTCGTGAATCCAGCCGCTGCCCGCCGCAATATCCCCGCCTTCCTGCTGTTCGTCCTGATCGCGCTATACGTCCTGCTGTGCTTCGACCAGCACGGTCTGAGCAATGACGAGGAGGTACAGCACGTCTATGGCCGGCTGCTGCTCGATTACTACCGTTCCGGTCTGACCGACCTCGCGGCCTTCCAGTACAAGAACCTCTACCTCTACGGCGGCCTGTTCGACCTGCTCGCCGCTTCGGCCGAACGGCTGCTGCCGGCGATGAATGTGTGGGATCTGCGGCATCTGCTGACCGCGCTGTTCGGTCTCGGCGGCCTGTTCGCCGTGTATCGCACGGCGCGCCTGCTGGCCGGTGAGGCGGCTGCGCTGAGCGCGGTCGGGCTGCTGATGCTGACCGGCGCCTGGGGCGGCGCGCTGTTCACGCACACCAAGGACATCCCCTTCGCCGCCTGCATGGCGTGGGCGACGCTGTGCATCGTGCGGCTGGTGCCGTTGATGCCGCGCCCGCCGCTGGCGCTCGTGCTGCAACTGGGTGCGGCCGTCGGCTGTGCGTTCGGGCTGCGCGTCGGCGCGGTGTTCGCGGTGATGGCGCTGGGGCTGACCGTGGTCGCGGTCAGCGCCCTGTCAGCCGGCGACCTGCGCACGCGGGCGGCTCATCTGCTGCGCTCGATCGCCACCCTGCTGCCTGCCGTGCCGGTCGCGCTGGCGCTGATGGCGCTGTTCTGGCCGTGGTCGGTGCAGGCGCCCGGCAATCTGTTCAAGGCGCTCACCACCTTCTCTCACTTCACCTTCGACCTGTACACAGTGCTCGATGGTGAGGTGATGAAGATCGGCGAGGTGCCGCGTCACTATCTGCCGCTCTACCTCGCCGCCCGCCTGCCCGAGCTGGCGCTGGCCGGGCTGCTGCTCGCCGCCGCCGGCGCGCTGACGGCGCCGCGGCGCGTCGACGGGCTGCGCTGGCTGCCGGTGCTGCTGGCCGCGCTGCTGCCGCTGGCGCTCGCACTGGCCACCCGGCCGACGCTGTACAACGGCATCCGCCACTTCACCTTCCTGCTGCCGCCGCTGGCGGTGATCTCGGCCGCTGGCCTGTGCGCCGCGGGGCGCTGGTCGCGTGCGCGACCGGCCACGACCGCCGCGTTCGCGCTGCTGTGCGCGGCCGGCGTCGCCGTGCCGCTGTACGACATGGCGCGACTCGCCCCCTATCACTACGTGAACTACAACAGGCTGGCCGGCGGCTTCGCCAGCGCGCCGGACCGCTGGGAAACCGACTACTGGTCGGACGGCGTGCGCGAGGCGGCGGCGCTGCTTCGCGCACGCATCGACGCCGAACCGGCGCCATCCGAACCGTGGCAGGTGGCGGTGTGCGCCGAATCGCTGCAGGCACAGGCCTGGCTGCCGGCCGAGCGCTACGCCGTCACCCGCGACTGGGTGCGGGCGGACTTCTTCATTTCGACCACGCACATGCGCTGCGACGAAGTCCTGCGCGGCGACGAGATCGCACGCGTCGAGCGCGCCGGACTGACACTGACCGTGGTGAAGGACCGCCGCACGCTGCCACCCGAACTGCGCCGCCCGTTGCGCTGAAGGCGGCGCTACACTCGGCCACCCCGCAACCGGCGCGATCGTCATGAGTGCATCCACCCCACCCGTTGCCCGCCACTTCCGCCAGATCCTGATGTGGCCGCTGCGGCTGATGCCGATGCGCGCCGGCGACCAGGTACAGCGGCATTCGGAAGCGCTGGCGGCGATCACCGAGAACAACCCCTGGCGCGAACAGCGCGACGAATTCACCGGCGCGCCGACCGATTTCCACGAGCGCCACTACCGCGAATTCGTCACCTTCCTGCCGCACGTTCAGCGCTTCCTCTACGGCCAGGGGCGTTCCAGCGCGACCTTGCGCGGCTACGGCGAATCGCCGATCCGCGTGTTCCGCCGGCACGACATCGCCGCCGTCCGCTTGGGCTGCGAGGACGGCAGCACGCTGGACCTGACGGTGCAGCACATAGACCTCTATTTCTTCTATGACGTCGATGTGGTGCTGCTGGTGCTGGAGGTGTATGCCGACGACCTGCCGCTGCCGCGCGTGCAGGAACTGCTGTTCCGTTTCGGCCGCGCCTTCCCCGCAAAGTGGACCAACGGCGACAGCAACGACAGTCGCGCCGCGCAGTGCATGCGCAGCGTGCAATGGCTGGGGCGCGGCGGCGAGGTGCTGGCCGAGTCCGACTACGGCGACCGCGAACGCTATCTGCGCCACGTGTGGGAACACCGCGCATCGGCCATCGGCAAGCACTGGGAATACCTGCTCAGCCCGATGGTGCTGCACCACTCGGAAGCCGACGGCGACATCCGCTACCGCCAGCTGGAATATCACCGCCAGCCGAAGATGACCTTCCTCTCCTTCGACGACCCGTTCGCGCTGACGCGCGAGGACTTCGTCCGGCTGGGTCAGGCGACGCAGCCGGACGACGGGCGGCCGCTGCCCTATTCGGAAGAGGTGATGTCGGAGTTCGAACGCACGTCCTGCTACGACCGCTTCTGGGTGCCCGGCCGGCGCAGCGAGAACGCGAGCACGCGCGTCATCTGTACCGGACCGTCGATGGTGATGGTGGGCATGCACGGACTGAGCGGCTATTCCGATCCGCAGAACGGCCTGCTGGCCGAGTTCCGCCACCAGTACTTCCTGATCGGCCTGATCGCCCACTTCCACCGCGCTTCGCTGCTGATGCTGATGGATCGCCTGGTGGTCGCAGTGAGCCTGCTCGACGCCGACGAGGCGGATTCGCGCCGTCGCTTCAAGCGCAGCATCCGCCAGACCATGGAAATCTTCCTGCGCTTCAGCCACCGCTACTGGTTCGGCGAGGTATCGAAGCAGTCGATGGCCAAGGACCTGTTCGACATGTGGACCCGCAACCTCGGCAACGACGCGCTGTACGACGAGCTGCGCGCCGAAATACTCGACATGGACAACTACCTGGAGGCGGACGACAGCCGCCGCCAGAACGAAACGCTGCTGCGGCTGACCGTGGTGACCATCTTCGGTCTGGTCGGCACCATCGTCACCGGTTTCCTTGGCATGAACATTTTCGACGGCCCGCCGACCACGCTGCTCGGCAAGATCGGCGCCGTCGTCGTCGTGGCGATCCCGACGCTGGTGCTCACCTTCTATACGCTGAAGAAATCGAGCGCGCTGTCGGAGTTCTTTGACGCCGTATCGGACGACACGCTTACGCCGCGGCAGAAGGTGCGCGCCTTCCTGCGCATCTGGCGCCCGCGCAGCAGCGCGGCCGGCCGCCGCCGCAACGACCGCATCGCCACGGCCGCGCGCACGCGCCCCTGAATCGCCGGTCGATCAGAAGTTGTAGCCGGCGCTGACCCAGACGCGCGGCAGGCGATCCTTGGTGTCCGACTCCGGCGCGCCGCCGGACAGGCGCCAGGCGAACGAAGCGTCGAAGTTCCAACCGCCATCGCGTGCGCGCAGGCCGAAGCCAGCGCCGCTGATCGAGCGACTGTTGTCGATGGCCTGCCAGCGGCGGGTGTCGGTGCGAACGCGACCGATGTCATAGAAACCATACGGACTGAGCGCGCCGTGCGTCCAGCGCAATTCGACCTGCGCCAGCGCGCCTTCGTCGCCGTAGCCCTCGCCCACCGGGTAGGCGCGCACGCCGTTCGGCCCGCCGAGGCCGAAACCTTCCGACGAGTCGAGATTGCGGCTCGCCCACTGCGCCGACAACCTGCCGAAAAGGTTGAAGCCGGCCGGCAGCAGCTGCAGGCGGGCGACATCGAGGTTGTAGCGGCTGAAACCGCCTTCGGTGCGCGCCGTCGTGCGATCGAGCGCAGCCAGACCGCTGTCGAGGTCGAGCCGACCGGGCGTCCAGGCGAGCGCGCCGTAGGTCATGCCGCCGCCACCCAGACCATCGCGCAGGTCGAAACCCAGCGTGACCGGAAGTGCGTGACTGGACTTGTCGCTGCTGCTCAGCGTTGCGCCCTGTCTGTCGTTCAGGTCCTTGTACTGCAGGTTGACCGACAGATTGACGTTGGCGCGCTGCGAACGCAGCAGCGGATAGCTCAGCCCGGCGCTGGCCGTCTTCGCCGTGCCGCTGGCATCGAGCGCCGCGAAATCGCGTTCAAGCTGATAGTAGGTGTGTGCGTAGGCGAACTGCGCGCGCAGGCCCGACACGCCCACCGGCAGGCTGTAGCCGGCGTGCCCGAACCACATGCCCTCCTGCGTGAGCAGGCCGCGCAGCAGGAACTGGTCGCCCAGCATGAAGGGACTGTCGACGCCGAGATTGACGCGCGCGCGGCCCTGCCCGGTATAGCGGTTGCCGTGGTTGTCCAGCCCCACTTCGAGTGCATAGCGCCGCTCGCGCTCGACGCGCACGATCATGTCGCCGGTGCCGAGTTCCTGCCCCGGACGGATGATGGGCACCGCCCGGACACCGGGCAGATCGTCGAGCAGCAGGGCGGTGCGTTCGAGCGCCCCGCCTTCGATCACGTCGCCTGTCTGCAGCGGCACCAGGAAACGCTGCGCCCCGGTGGCCAGATCGGCCTCGCCGTCGGCGCGCACCTGACCGTAACGCCCTTCGATGACCTCGATGCGCAGCGCGCCGTCGCGCATCGCCTGCGCCGGCAGGAAGGCGCGCGCGAACGGGTAGCCGGCACTGCGGTAGAACGCCGACACGCGGGCAGCCAGCTCGCGCAGGCCCGCCAGATCGAACTCGCGGCCGACGACGTCGCCGAGCGCTGCCCGCAGGGCCGCCTCGTCGAACACGGTATTGCCGCTGAAGCCGACCGACTGCAGCGTGACGCGGACGCCGCCCTCAGGAGCGACGGCGGCGTCCGACGGCGGTTCTATCGTTATGTCGGGTGACGGCCGGGGCGCCTGCACCGGCGGCACGGTTTCCTGCAGCGTGCGTCCGGCGTCCGGTGCCACCTGGGCGTGGAGCGGAAGCGAGAGCACAAGCGCGCTGGCGAGCGCCGTAGTACGGATCAAAGCCATGAGGTCGGTTCGGTCAGTTTGAAAATGACGGTGTCAGTGTACTGCGATGCCTGTACGCATTCGACCCGCGTACTGACATCGCTCGCCTGACTCGCCAGTCAGCGCTCTATTCGCGCTCGGTCCCGGCAGTTTCTGGCAACAGCACGCCACCGTCGACGACAAAGACCTTGAGCATGCCGAGCGCGTCGGCCGACTGCGACACCTGGGCCAGCAGCGCGCTGTCGCCGCCGTCCTGCTCCTGCGCGTCTCCGGTCGGCGATGTGCCGCCCCCCTGCGCCTCGCTGCCCGTCTGCTGCGAACGGATTTCCGTCACCTGCAGGCTGCCGATGGAGCCGACGCGGTTGCCCGCAGCCGGCACGTTGCCGGCGGCGACCGACGGCAGCACCGGCGTCGCCGGCGGCTGCACGGTCACGGTCTGCTGCTGTGCGTTCTGCACTGCGGCGTCAAGCGGCGGGCGCGTGTTGACGGGCGGCTGCGGCGCTGGCGGACGCACGCCGGCCGACGTCGATACCTGGCTCACGATGTTGTCGAGCAGCGCAACCGGGCCGGCGGCGTAGTACCAGGTCATGCCATTGCTCTGCCCGGGTGCGAGATCCTGCAGCCGGATGAACAGTGCATAGGAGCCGTCCTCGGCTCGCGGGTTTCCGCTGCCATCGACACCGCGGGCGATGAGCGAAGTGCGCGGATCGATGCCGGTCGCGTTGGAGAAGCTGCAGCAGGTCGAGATCGAGGTGTCGGCGCCGTCGGACGTCGAGTAGAACAGCACGGCGGCACCGGTCAGGCCGTCGTTGAATTCGGTGATCTTGAGCGCCTTGGACTGGGTGTTCTGCGTGGCGATCTGTTCGAAGCCGTCGGCGGTCAGGTTGCCCTTGAACTTGAACTGGCTGTCGCGGGTCGCGATGTAGTCGTCCTGCGTGCCCACCCACAGCCGCACATTGCCGAGAGAACCGACCAGATCGAGATTGGTGACCGCGGTATCGGCCTTCAGGAAGGAGGCGGTCGCGCCCAGCGTGTAGGTGTTGGTCACGCGCACCGTGCTGCCGCCACCCGGATAAAGGATGTCGATCGCCGACACGATGACGCCGCTGCCTTCGCGGTAGCCACTGATGTCCAGACTGCGCGCGGTGACGGCCGGCAGCAGGTTGTTGTTGGAGCCGAGTATCTCGCCGTTGCGGTTCCAGCTCGACGTGCCGTCGCCGCCAACGCCCAGTTCGAGATTGAGCGGATAGCTGCTGAAGGTGAGCTTGAACCAGCCGTTGCGGGTGACGCCGTTGACCACCGAGGTATTGTCGAAATACCAGGGCTGCAGCAACTGCCCTTCGTTGTTGATCGACGCCTGCGTGCCATTGCCGAAACGCAGCAGACCGTTGTCGAACACCAGGTTGCGCACGGCGCCAGCCGAACCCTTCTGCCAGGTAAAGGCCGAAGCGGCCGGAATCAGCACCTTCGAGCCGCTGGCTACCTGGTAGCTGCTGCCGGCGCCGTCGCTGCTGGCCTGACCGTAGGCGAAATGCAGCGAACCGGTACCGGTCGCTTCCAGTGTCGCGTTGATCAGGATGTTGTTGTGCGCACTCAGCGACAGCTTGTTCGAACTCCAGCTGATCGGCGCATTGACCGTGATGTTGCCGGCTGCACCGCCGGCAGCGGCGGTGGCGATGCTGACATCGGTGCCGCCATTCAGCGTGGACGCAATCGTGTTGGCGGAGATGCAGTTGGTGCCGGTACAGCTGGCAGCGGCGATCGTGATGTCGGTCGGATCGATGAGCCACAGGCCGGATGCGCCCGCGGGCGCTGCAGCGGTGACGACGAGGTCGGGCGCCAGATCGATCTGCGCCGCGCTGGTTTCGATGAAGCCGCCGTCGCCACCTTCCGGTGCGCTGGCGTCCAGCCGGCCGGACACCGCGATGCGGCCGTTCTCCATGTCGCCGAGCAGCACGATCTCGCCGGATTCCCCGGTCGCCAGCGTGCGTGCTTCGATGACGCCGCTGTGGTTGATCACCGTGGACACCAGGTCACCGGCGGCACGGGCGGTCAGCATGACCTGCCCGCCGTCGGCACGGATGGCGCCGCCATTGACGATGAGCGCATCCAGCGCAGCTTCGTTCACCTGGAGTTTGACCGGGCCGCCCAGATCCAGCGTCACCGTCGCGCCGGCACCAAGCAGGACGCGACCGGCGTTGGCGGTGAGCGTACCTTCGTTGATCACCCGGGCAGCCACCAGCGCAATCGTGCCGCCGTCAGCGGCGCGGATATTGCCCTGGTTGATGACCGCATTCGCGCTGGCGCCGGAGAGGCGGTAGCGGTCCGGCCCCTCCTCGCTCATGTCCAGCGTCGACGCGACGATGCCGCCGACATTCACCTGGGCGCTGGGCGAGAACAGCACGCCGTTCGGGTTGATCAGGAACACCTGACCATTGGCGTTCAAGGCGCCCTGGATCACCGACACCTCGCCACCGGTCACGCGGTTCAACGCGACCGACGCCGCCGACGGTTGCACGAAGTTGACGGTGTGGCCGGCACCGATCGAAAAACCCGCCCAGTCGATGGCCAGTCGCGCGCTGTCCTGCTGCACGGTCATCGTGCTGCCCGACTGCGCGATCGCACCGGTGCCGGACACGATCTGGCCGCCGGTCGGCAGGTCGGCTGCGCTCGCAGAGGCGCAGTACCAGACCCCGGCGATCAGCAGGAGACCGGCCGTGAGCCGGGTCAGCGGCAGAGGCGGACGAGCCGCACCAGGGGCGGCGATGGAAGTTGCGCGAGCGGGGGCTGGGCTGGGCATGATTCGGGGTCCTCGAAAGTCGGCCTACTCACCGCTTAACGTCGCCCGCCCCTCGGGCTTGAGCACAGGACACCGAATGAATCAATGCAATCCGCCACACCCTTGATCGGAGTCAAGCGGCGGCGACGCGGCGACCGCCGCGCGCTCAGTCCGCCTCGCCACTCTCCGGCGGGGTCACCGGCAGTTCGGGCACCGGCGCGTCGGCGGGCGGTGTTTCCGGCGGCAGCTCGGCTTCGGCGATTTCCTCCGCCAGTTCTTCCTCCGACACCGCGGCAGCGCCGGTCAGCGCCGCCAGATCGCCGACCCAGCGGGCGCGGGCATCGTTGTCGAGCAGATGGATGTGCTCCACCTCGACCTCGACCCGCGAGCGCGGATCGCGCGCCGGCAGGCTGGGGCAACGCAGTACCAGCGGAATCTGCTCCAGCCGCACCAGCGATTCGCGCAGCACGATGGCCGACAGCGGCGAGGTATCGCCAGCCGCCGCCCGCTGACGCAGCCAGCGCAGGCACCAGTAGCGCTCCATCGCGCGCTGGAAGTCGGCGTAGGCGGCGTACACCAGCTCGAAGTCGCGCAGCGCCGACAGCAGCGCTTCCGACTTCGGCGGGAACACTGGCGGCTCGCCGCGCAGCAGCGTGATCATCTGCCACTGATTCACCAGGTCGACGTAGCGGCGCAGCGGCGAGGTCGACCAGGCGTAGCAGTCGACGCCCAGCCCTTCGTGCGGTGCGGCCACCGTGGTCATGCGCACCTTGCCGGCGCCCTGGGCGCGGTACAGCGCCGGGATGCCGGCGTCGCGCAGATCGGCGCCCCAGGTATTGTTGGCGACGATCATCAGCTCGGCCACCAGCTTGTCCAGCGGGCTGCCGCGGGCACGGCGCAGGATGTCGACGCGGCCTTCGCCGTCTTCGGTCGTCTGATCCCAATCGACGTAGAAGTTGAAATCCATCTGACCGCCGTTGGCCGACGGCTTGCCGCGACCTACTTCGAGCACTTCGGCCAGACGCCACAGCAGCAGCAGTTCGTCGCGCCACTCGAAGTCCGGCAGTTCGCCGGCCGTCAGCGTGTCGTCGTTGAACAGCGGCTCGATCTCGTGATGACGCAGGTTGGCGACCACGGCAACGCGTTCGATGCGGGTCTGCTTCGCCGTCACCCGCAGATCGGTCTCGACATCGAGGTAGAGCGACAGCGCCGGGCAGTCGCGCCCGGCAGCCAGCGTGTAGGCGTCGACCGCCTCGTCCGGCAGCATGGTGATCTTGCGACCGGGGAAATAGACGGTCGACAGCCGGTGGCGCGCGATGTCGGCCAGCGCACTGCCGGGCTGTATCGCCAACGACGGCGCGGCGATGTGGATGCCGACGCGCCAGCCGCCGCCCTCCTTCGGGCGCACCGAGAAGGCGTCGTCGATCTCGGTGGTGGTGGCGTCGTCGATCGAGAAGGCGCGCACGCCGGCGTCCGGCAAATCGCCAGCGGGCGGCACTTCGTGCGTCGGGAAGTCGGTGCCCTTCGGGAAGTACTCGAACAGGAAGCGGCCGAGGTGATAGTCGTGGCTGGACGCGAAGGCACCGGCCTTCGCCATCAGCCCCACCACCGACAGGCCGGCGGCCGCGGCAGCGGCTTCGACTGCCTTGGTTTCGAGGCGGTTGCGGTCCGGCTTGTACAGGATCTGCGTCGCACAGGCGGCAATCTCCGGCGGCGTGCGCCCGGCCTGCAGTTCGGCGCTCCAGTGCTCGATCTGCTCCTGCTGCAGCCGCTTCTTTTCCAGGCCGGCGAGCGCGGCCTTCAGGATGTCCGGTGGCGCCTTGCGGAAGCGACCGCGGCCCTTGCGATGGAAGTAGATCGGAGCGGCGTGCAGGCACAGCAGGATGGCGGTCGACTGCACGGCATCCGGTGCGGTGCCGTGGTATTCGCGGGCCAGTTCCTCGAAGGCGAACTCGTCGTCGCCACACACTTCCCACAGAAAGGGCGCGTCGAGATCGGCCGCCTGCGTTTCGGCGGCCGCCAGCAGCGCGGACGGCTCGGGGCTGGCAAAACGCAGCAGCACATTGGCCGCCTTCACCTTTGAGCGCTTGCCGCTCGGCAGTTCGACCTGCAGCGAGGACACGCTGTCGGTCATCACGGAGCCGGCGCGGAAATGGCCGTCCTCTTCGAAAAGAACATTCATGAAACGGGTCGGCAGGGATACGGCCCGTGATTATCGTTGAAAGCGCGCAGCCGCTGTCGCATCGCGGCAAAAAGCCTCGGGCCGGTAACCGGGGGCGGCTACAATCGCCTGCCAGCCCGCCGCCCGGCAGGCCCGACCCGGATTTGTTTCACGTGGCCGACGCCGACGAAATCCTTCACCACGACGCGATGCAAGAGCGCCTGCAAGAGGTGAGGACGCTGCTCGACCGCCAGAGGCGGGTCGAAAGCCTGGTGCACCGGCAGGAGATGCCACGTCACGAACTGGTCGAGACGCTGGTGGCCAAGCAGCATCACAACGAGCTGACCAAGAAGCTCGACGCGATGCACCCGGCCGACATCGCCTACATCCTGGAAGCGCTGCCTCCGGACGACCGTCTGCTGGTGTGGGACCTGGTGCGCGCCGAGCGCGACGGCGAAATCCTGCTCGAAGTGTCCGACGCGGTCCGCGAAACGCTGATCGACGCGATGGAGCCGAAGGAACTGGTCGCCGCGGTCGAACAGCTCGACGCCGACGAACTGGCCGACCTCGCGCCCGACCTGCCAACCGAAGTCATGCAGGACGTGTTCAGCTCGCTCGACCACGAGGAGCGCGAACAGCTGCGAGCGGCGATGTCCTATCCGGAGGATTCGGTCGGCGCGCTGATGGATTTCGACATGGTCACGGTACGCGAGGACGTGACGCTGGAAGTGGTGCTGCGCTATCTGCGGCTGTTCGACGAACTGCCGGACCACACCGACCAGATCTTCGTCATCGACCGCGACGACAAGCTGCGCGGATCGCTCTCGCTGAACACGCTGCTGGTGAATGACGTCGATGTCGACGTCGCCAGCGTGATGCACGACCACCCGCTGGTGCTGCGCGCCTCGGACAGCGCCGAATCTGCGGCGCAGGCCTTCGAGCGCTACGACCTGGTGTCGGCGCCGGTGGTCGATCACCACGATCAGCTGATCGGCCGGCTCACCGTGAACGAGGTGATGGACTTCATCCGCGAGCAGTCGGAAGAGGAGCTGCTGGCGCACGCCGGTCTGCGCGAGGAGGAGGACATCTTCGCGCCCATCATGGATTCGGTGAAGAACCGCTGGGCCTGGCTGGCGATCAACCTGGTCACCGCCTTCTTCGCCTCACGCGTGATCGGCGCTTTCGAAGGCTCGATCGAGAAGCTGGTGGCGCTGGCCGCGCTGATGCCCATCGTCGCCGGCATCGGCGGCAACTCGGGCAACCAGACCATCACGATGATCGTGCGCGCGATCGCTCTCGGCCAGCTGCAACCGGAGGCGGCGCGCCGGCTCTATCGCAAGGAGATGGGCGTGTCGCTGATCAACGGCATCGTCTGGGGCGGCCTGCTCGGCCTGCTCGCTTGGTGGCTGTACGACTCGTGGGCACTGGGCATGGTGATGACCGGCGCGATGACGCTGAACCTTCTGCTCGCCGCCTTTGTCGGTGTATCGGTACCGATGCTGCTTGCGCGCTACGGGCGCGACCCGGCGGTGGGCTCGTCGGTGCTGATCACCGCGGTAACGGATTCCGGCGGCTTCTTCATCTTCCTCGGGCTGGCCACCCTGTTCCTGATCTGAAGGACTTGCCATGCAGATGCGCCTGTTCGCCTTCGGCCTCGCGATGATGATCGCCGGCGCGTGCGCCGAGGCGGCTGACCGCATCGTCACCGTGCCCTGCGCCGAGGCCGGCACACTCGAGTTCGACGTGCCCGAGGACTGGGCGGTGGACATCAGCCGGCACGACGCGCGCATGCCGCCGACGGTGACCGTCGCCGCGCCGGACGGTCAGGCGCAGTGGGTGGTGACCGCGGTGTGGAAGGCGGCCGACCGCAAACCACCGGCCACGCCGGACGAAATCCGCGCCCGCGTCCGCCGCACCGCCGAAACGGTCGGCGCGGCGGCGGCGCCGCTGCAGGAGACGGCGACCGGCTTCTATTTCGACGCCGGCGGCAGCATCACGCCGGAACCCTATACCCGGCTGCGCCAGGGCATGCTGCGCGTCGGCGAACTGACGGTGAGCTTTACCGCGATGAGCGCGGAGGCGCGCGCAGGCGATCAGCAGACTGCGGTCGAACGGCTGACCGCGGCACGGCACCGTCCGTGAAGCGGCAGCTCAGGCCGCCCACAGCTTCCACAGCATGCGTGCGCACAGGACGACCAGCAGCGTCGCGAACACGCGCTTGAGCAAGGTGGCCGGCAGACGGTGAGCGGCGCGCGCACCCCAGGGCGTGGTGAACACACTGGTGCACAGGATGGCCGCCAGCGCCGGCAGGTGCACATAGCCCAGCACCTGGGCCGGCATGCCCTGCACACCCCAGCCATTGACGACGTAGCCGACCGTGCCGCCGAGCGCGATCGGCAGGCCCAGCGCGGCCGAGGTGCCGATGGCGTTGCGGATGTCGCGGTTGCACCAGGTCAGGAAGGGCACCGTCATCGCGCCGCCGCCAACCGCCACCAGCGCAGAGATGGTGCCGATGCCGCCACCGACGGCGATGAGGCCGGCCGGCCCCGGCAGCTGGCGCGACGGCTTGGGCTTCAGTCCGACCAGCATGTTGATTGCGATATAGGCGATGAAAACCGCAAAGAACACCGACAGCGTCTGCGTCGACACGAGACGCGCGATGAAGGTACCGAGCGCGGTACCGAGCAGCACACCGACCGTCATCAGCCGGACCACCGGCCAGTCGACCGCGCCGTGTGCGTGGTGGGTGCGCAGACTGACGAAAGCGGACACGACGATGGCGGCCATCGAGGTGCCCAGCGCCAGATGCAGGATGTGGTCGGGCGTGACCTGCTGCTGTTCGAACAGCATCACCAGTATCGGCACCAGCAGCGTGCCGCCGCCGATGCCCAGCATGCCGGCGAAGAAGCCGGCGACGGCACCGAGCACGAGACAGGCGAGGACGAAGTCGAGGCTGGGGAAGAAGTCCGGTATCAGCATCATGGTGCAGCGCAAAAGGCGCTATCTGAACACAGCACGCGCTATCGCCGCAAAAGTGGCGTGGCGCAAAAACAAAACGGGGCGCCCGAAGGCGCCCCGCTGTGTCGTACAGTCGGCGACGATCAGCCGGCGATGGCCAGCTTGCCCTTCTTGTCCGACAGGGTGCGCGCCAGCAGCGACACCAGCGCATAGACCGCGTCGATGTTGGGCGTCGGGATGCCGGTGATGCGGCCCAGTTCGCGCACTGAACCGACCAGCGCCTCGAACTCCAGCGGACGGCCGGCTTCGACGTCCTGCAGCATCGACGTCTTGTGCGCACCGACCGCTTCGGCGCCGGCGATCCGCTTGTCCAGACCGATCTTGAATTCCACGCCCAGCTTCTCGCCGACCGCCTGCGCCTCGCGCATCATGTTGGCGGCCAGTTCGCGCGTCAGCGGGAAGCGGCAGATGTCTTCCAGCGTGGCGTGGGTCAGCGCCGAAATCGGGTTGAAGCTCAGATTGCCCCACAGCTTGACCCACATTTCGGAACGGATGTCCTTCGACACCGGCGACTTGAAGCCGGCGGCGATCATCGCCTGCGACAGCGCCTCGATGCGCGGCGAACGCGATCCGTCGAGCTCGCCCAGCGTGAAGCGGTTGCCCTCGATCAGCTTGATCACGCCCGGCTCGACCAGTTCGGACGCCGGATAGACGACCGAGCCGATCACGCGTTCGACCTCGATATTGGCGGCGACGATGCCGTCCGGATCGACCGAGGTGACCGGCGTGCCTTCGTAGTCGCCGCCGAGCTTGTGGAAATACCACCAGGGGATGCCGTTCTGCATGGTCACCACCAGGGTGTCCGGCCCGAACAGCGCGCGCATGTCGGCGGCCACGTCCTTCACCTGGTGCGCCTTCAGCGTCAGCAGGATGACGTCCTGCACGCCGGCGTCGGCCATCTTCTGCACGCCGCGGATGTTCGGGGCGTCTTCGACCGTGCCGTCCTCCAGGATCAGCGACATGCCCTTGGCCTGGATGGCGGCGAGGTTGGGGCCGCGCGCGATGCAGGTCACTTCATTGCCGGCGCGCGACAGCTTCACCGCCAGGTAACCACCGATGGCGCCTGCGCCAACGACTGCGATCTTCATCTTTTCATCTCCTTCAATGGCGCGGCGGGACGGCGCTTGCGCACCGGCCCGCCGTCATTCCGTCCCGCCGTCGTGTGGCGGGCGGAATCAGTTCATGTCACGCACGGCCGCGCAGATAGTGCTTCAGCGCCGGCACGATGGGCCACAGCAGCATGGTGAAGGACAGCAGCATCAGACCGGCCACCAGCGGGTTGGCCCAGAAGATGTCGAGACTGCCCTGCGACAGCAGCATGGACTGGCGGAAGCTCGATTCGGCCATGTCGCCGAGCACCAGCGCAAGCACCAGCGGTGCGAGCGGGTAACGCAGCTTCTTGAACAGGTAACCGAACACGCCGAACACCAGCATCATCACCACGTCGAAGATGGAGCTGTGCACCGTGTAGGCACCGATCGCGCAGATCACGATGATGACCGGGCCAATCACCGAGAACGGGATGCGCAGGATGGCCGCCCACCAAGGCACCGTGGTCAGCACGACGATCAGGCCGACGATGTTGCCGAGGTACATCGACGCGATCAGGCCCCAGACGAAGTCCGGCTTCTCGGTGAACAGCAGCGGACCGGGCTGCAGACCCCAGATCAGCAGGCCGCCCAGCAGCACGGCGGCGGTCGGCGAACCGGGAATGCCCAGCGTCAGCATTGGCAGCAGCGCCGAGGTACCGGCGGCGTGCGCCGCGGTTTCCGGGGCCACCACGCCTTCGATATTGCCCTTGCCGAACGAGTCCTTGTCCTTCGCTCCCCGACGGGCCAGACCGTAGGCCATGAAGGAGGCCGGCGTCGCGCCACCCGGGGTGACGCCCATCCAGCAGCCCACCAGCACCGAGCGGATCGAGGTCTTCCAGTAGCGCAGCAGTTCCTTCCAGGTCTGCAGCACGACGTTGAGCTGGATCTTCGCGCTCTTGCCCTTGAAGGCCAGGCCCTCTTCCATCGTCAGCAGGATTTCGCCGATGCCGAACAGACCGATCACCGCGATCAGGAAGTCGAAGCCCTTCAGCAGCTCGGTGGTGCCGAAGGTCATGCGCAGCGTGCCGGTCACCGTGTCCATGCCGACCGCCGCCAGCGCGAAGCCGAGCGCCATCACGGCCAGCGTCTTGGCCGGCGGCTCCTTGCTCATGCCGACGAAGGAGCAGAAGGTGAGCATCTGCACCGCGAACATTTCCGCCGCCCCGAACTTCAGCGCGAACTTCGCCACCAGCGGGGCGAGGAAGGTGATCAGCAGCACGGCGAAGAAGGCGCCAACGAAGGACGACGTGAACGCCGCCGTCAGTGCGGCACCCGCCCGACCCTGCTGCGCCAGCGGGAAGCCGTCGAAGGTGGTGGCCACCGACCACGGTTCGCCCGGAATGTTGAACAGGATCGACGTGATCGCCCCGCCGAACAGCGCGCCCCAGTAGATGCAGGACAGCATGATGATGGCCGAGGTCTGGTCCATCGAAAAGGTCAGCGGCAGCAGGATGGCGATGCCGTTGGCACCGCCCAGGCCCGGCAGCACGCCGATCAGGATGCCCAGCGTGATGCCGAGCACCATGAAGCCCAGATTGGGCAGGGTCAGCGCGACGCTGAACCCGTGCATGAGGTTGTTGAGTTCTTCCATCTCGGTCTCGGGAATTTCGCGTTATGTCAGAAACCGAGCATCAGCTCGATCGGACCTTTGGGCAGCGGCACGAGGAACCAGCGCTCGAACAGCATGAAGGCTGCGAGCGGCACGCCGACTGCGGTCAGGGTGGTGGCAATGAGGCCGAACTTGCCGTGCACCTTCATGAAGAAGGCGATCAGCACCAGCGACGACACGTAGATGCCGAGATAGACGACAGCCACGATGTAGATGGTGAGCGGCACCAGCATCTGCATCACCGACTTCAGCTCGACCCAGGACGCGAACTGCGGCTGTGCCTTCTTGAAGCGTGTCAGTGCGCCGAACAGGATCCAGCCGCTGGATATGAGCAGGATGCAGCCGATGTAGAAGGGGAAATAGCCGGCGCGCGGGCCCTCACCCTCTTCCCAGCCGATGCCGACTCGGATGCTGTCGTTCACCACGATGATGCCGATGGCGAACAGGAAGAGCGCGACCAGGATTTCCGGCCAGCGGTTGGACATGCCGGCTTCAGCGGCGTCCTCGGATCGCTCCATCATGAATCTCCAGAAACTAAAAACAGGAAGTGAACATCTTCGCGGCACATCGAAACGAATACGGGCGGGATGACCCGCCCGTATTCGCACACTGCTACAGGCTGATTACTTGGCCAGGAAGCCTGCGTCCTTCATCAGGCCGTAGTGCATCGCTTCCGACTTGCCGACCCAGTCGGCAAATTCCTTGCCGCTCATGAAGGTCTGCTTGAACGCGCCCTTCTTCATGAAGTCGGCCCACTCCGGCGTCTCGCGCACCTTCTTGAACAGATTGACGTAGAAGTCGACCTGTTCCTGCGTGACGCCCGGCGCCAGGAACACGCCGCGCAGCATCAGGTACTCGATCGGTACGCCGGCGCTCTTGCAGGTCGGGATGTCGCCCCAGGCCTGGGTCGCGGTCACCTTCTCGTTGTACGGCAGCTTTTCACTGTCCATGATGCACAGCGGACGCAGCTTGCCGCCACGCCAGTGGGCTTCCGCCTCGATCGGGTTGTTCACCGTCGAATTGACGTGACCGCCGACCAGTTGCACCGCCACGTCGCCACCGCCCTTGAACGGCACGTAGGTCATCTTCTTGCCGGTCGCCTTGTCGATCATCGCGGTGATGATCTGGTCTTCCTGCTTCGACCCGGTACCGGCCATCTTGAAGGTGTTGGCCGGCTTGGCCTTGATGTCGTCGATGTATTCCTTGGCCGTCTTGTACGGCGCATCGGCGTTCACCCACAGCACGAACTGGTCGAGCGCCAGCATCGCGCCCGGGGTCAGGTCACGCCAGTTGAACGGGACACCGGTCGCCAGCGGCGTGGTGAACAGGTTCGACAGGGTGATGATGATCTTGTGCGGGTCGCCCTTGGCGCCCTTCACTTCGAGGAAACCTTCCGCGCCGGCACCGCCGGACTTGTTGACGACGACCAGCGGCTGGGCCATCAGCTTGTTCTTGGCCACGACGCCCTGGATGAAACGGGCCATCTGGTCGGCGCCGCCACCGGTACCGGCCGGCACGACGAACTCGACCGGCTTGGTCGGTTCCCAGGCATTCGCGGCACCGGTCAGACCGATGGTCGCGATGGCGGTCACGAGGGCGCGGCCGGCCCACTTTCCGAGTTTGGTCATGTGCAAGTCTCCTTTATTGTTGATGCGGTAGTGCGCGGAAGGGGATGGCTCAGCCACCCAGACCCAGCTTCTGGGCGAGACCGATGCGTTGCAGCTTGCCGGTCGCACCCTTGGGGATTTCATCCATGAACAGGATCTTGCGCGGAACCTTGAAGTCGGCCAGTCGCGTCGCGGCGAAGGCGGTGATTTCCTTGTCGGTGGCCTGCTGACCTTCACGCAGCACGACCACGGCGCCCACTTCCTCGCCCAGCTTGGGGTGGGGGATGCCGAAGGTGACGACCTGCGCCACAGCGGGGTGATCCATCAGCACTTCGTCGACTTCGCGCGGCGAAATCTTCTCGCCGCCGCGGTTGATGATTTCCTTCAGGCGGCCGGTCAGCGACAGATAGCCCTCGGCGTCCTTGCTGCCCTGGTCGCCGGTGCGGAACCAGCCGTTGGTGAAGCCTTCCTTGTTGGCCTTTTCGTTGTTCTCGTAACCCGGGGTGACGTTGGCACCACGGATGACGATTTCGCCGATCTCGCCGGCCGGCAGGATGTTGCCGTCGTCGTCCATGATTTCGACTTCCGGACCGGCGGCCAGGCCGACGGAACCCGGCTTGCGGGCGCGCGGCGGCAGCGGGTTGGACGCCATCTGGTGCGACGCTTCGGTCATGCCGTAAGCCTCGATCAGCGGAGCGCCGAAGGTTTCCTCCAGTTCGCGGATGACCTGCGGCGGGATCGACGACGACGACGAGCGCATGAAGCGCAGCGGGTTGCGTTCGATGATTTCCTTGTTGCGCGAGGCGCGCGACAGGATGGCCTGATGCATGGTCGGCACCGCCGTGTACCAGGTCGGGTGCGCTTCATCCATCAGCGAGAAGAACTTCAGGGCATCGAAGCCCGGCGTGCAGAACACCGAAGCACCGGCCGACAGCGGCGCCATGATGCCGGCGATCAGGCCGTGAATATGGAACAGCGGCATGATGTTCAGGCCGCGGTCCTTTTCGGTGAAGGCCAGCGTGGCGCGGATGTTCTGCGCCGAAGCGGACACGTTGCGCTGGGTCAGCGGAACGATCTTCGGACGCGAGGTCGTACCCGAGGTATGCAGCACCAGTGCGACGTCGTCCGCCTGCGCGGCGCCGCCGTTGGCGGCCGGGGCGACGGCCGCGGCTTCACGCGGCTCCAGGCTGAAATCGCCGGCGGCTTCGTTCGCCACCAGGTCGATCACGCGCACGCCCAGCTTCTTCGCCACCTCGATCGCCGGCGACACGCTGCCGCGCTCGACGACCAGTGCCTTGGCATTCAGGTCGGACAGGTAGAACTCGAATTCCTCGGCGCGGTAGCCCGGATTCAGCGGCGCGGCGGTGGCACCGGAAGCAATGCTGATGAAGGCGCTGGCCATGTCCGGGCCATTCGGCAGGACGATGGCGACGCGGTCGTTGCGACCCACACCCAGTTCATTCAGACGTGCGACGGTGCGCGTCATCAGTGCGCGCAGATTGCCGAAGCTCAGATCGGTGCGCGCGGGCGCGGACAGCGCCACTGCCGAATCGGCACCGGTGGAAAACAGCTCGGCAAGCGTGGAAATACCGGACATACGAACTCCGAAAAACTCAGGAAACAAAGGAATGGATGGGTGCATCCGCTTCCGCGACGGAGCCACGTGCGTCGTATGGACACACGGGACGAACGGCAGCTGAGTCTTTCCCAGATCGAACGGGTGTTCAAGACGCGCTGCCGCAAAACAGCCGCGCACAGCAAAGCTGACGCAGCAGATCTCTACGACGGAGCAATGTGTAACAGATGCGTTACACAGCAAAGACCGCGGCTGGTATGGCCGCGGCCGGAGGAGGGAGGCCACTTCTGGTGACCGGCCCGTACCCGGGGTAGTGGGCGTCGGGCTTGCAACACTCTACGGTACCGCTTTGTAGGGGACCCCCGCGCATGTCGCTAGGCCGGCATCCTGAACCGAGGGTTCAGAGCGGCCGCGTCCCTGCCGCATCAGGCGCATCCCCGAGAGGTGCGCACAACAGCGGCGTCCATGGTTCGCGACCTTATGCCAATGAGACATTGGTTCAAGGAATCTATGACCTTGGCGAACACCGCAGGGGATTGATACGCAAGGTCTTTCACCTTGCTGCAACCGCCTCTAGAAGAGCTTTTCCTGTGCGGAAAGCGCTTCGTCGATACGCGACTGCATGGCGTTGATTCTACGCCGCAGCGGCACCAAATCAACACCGCCGGTCGCCTGCATCTGAAAAATTTCGTGTGCCAGGTTGAGCGCACACATGACGGCGAGGCGCTCGCCGGAGGCGCGCGTGGCCTCGGCAAGATCGCGCATGCGCCGTTCGACCAGTTCGACCGATGCGTTCAGCGCATCGCGTTCGCCCTCGCGGCACTGCACCCGATACTCGCGGCCGAGTATGGTGATTTCGACGAGATTCGATTCGCTCATTCCTGAGGCAGCCTTTCGAGCAGACCGCTCACCTTTTCACGCGCTGCGGCGACCTTGTCGCCGAGCACCTTGTTCTCGCCTTCGAGCGCCGCGACGCGGTTGCGCAGGACGATGTTTTCGTCATGCAGCGCGCGGAAGCGACCGAGCAGGATGTCGAGCCGGTCGCCGAGCTGGTTGATGTCATGATCCATCGGCGAACTATAGGTGGGTGCCGCCGGGCCGGTCAAGACGAGGTGTGGCCGTACAATTCGCGCCCACCAGCAACGGAGCAAAAAGCAGTGCACGAACTGATTCTAGGTGGGGCCCGCAGCGGCAAGAGCGCGTACGCCGAAGCGCTGGCGACGGACAGCGGGCTGGCGGTAACCATGGTGGTGACAGCCGAGGCGCGCGACGGGGAGATGGCGGCACGTATCGAACGCCATCGCGCCAGCCGGCCAGCGCACTGGCCTGTAGTCGAAGCACCGCTGCATCTGGCATCCGCGCTGCGTGATGCCGCCGCGGCCGACCGCTTCATCGTCGTCGACTGCCTGACGCTGTGGCTGTCCAACCTGCTGATGGATATGGACGACGCGCCGGGCGCAGCGCTGCCGGAGGCCTTCGTCCGTGAGCGGACAGCGCTGCTCGACGCACTGTCGGCCCTGCCCGGCCATATCGCGCTGGTATCGAACGAGGTCGGTAGCGGCGTCGTGCCGATGGGGCGCCTGTCGCGCGTGTTCGTCGATGAAGCCGGCCGGCTGCACCAGGCGCTGGCCCGCGTCTGTCCGCGGGTGACGCTGGTCACCGCCGGGCTTCCGCTGGCGCTGAAGCGGCCGTGAGCGCGCGCCGACTCTGGCTGGTGCGGCATCCGCCGGTCGCAGTGGAACGCGGCATCTGTTACGGGCGGTCCGACGTGGCACTGGCAGCGCCGGTTGCCGCTGCCGCGGCGACGCTGCGCGGCGAGTTGCCGGTCGGTGCGACGATCCTGAGCAGTCCGCTGCGCCGTTGCGCCGAACTGGCGCGGGCGCTGTCGGACACGGTGACGTTCGACCACCGCCTGCAGGAGATGGATTTCGGCGAATGGGAAATGAGGCGCTACGACACGCTGCCGCGTGCCGACATCGACCTCTGGTCGGCCGACGTGTGGGGCTTCCGCATCCCGGGCGGCGAGTCTGCAGCGGACATGGCGGCGCGCGCATGGGCCGCCTGGGAAGAATGGGGCGCGCCGGCGAGCGGCGACCTCGTCGTGGTCGCGCACGGCGGTCCGCTCCGGGTGATGGCAGGCCGGCTGCTCGGTCTGCCGCAGAGCGACTGGCTGGACATCGCCTGCCCGCAGGGTGCGTGCATTAAGCTGGAATCGGACTCGAACGGCAGCTGGCGTCGCGACGAGACCGCAAAATGAAAAAGCCACCCTTGCGGGTGGCTTTTCCGGTACGGCACTGAAACCTCGTTCAGCGGGTCGCTTCGGCCTTCTCGACGCGCTTCTCAGCGGACGATTCGGCGACGCGAGCACTGTCCACCTTGCGGGTGAACACCCAGCGCGACGGCGTCTTCACGAAGGCGTAGCCGGTGGGCGCGTCGATGAACACCTTGTAATCTTCGGGGTGTCCGACGGCAGCGGAAGACACCGACGCTTCGGTGGCGGCCGATGCGCCAAGCGTGGCGATCGCAAGACTGGTCGCGAGAGCGATGCGGAATGCAGTGGTTTTCATGGTGATGCTCCTTGCAAGTTAAAAAGCTGTCGTTGAGTTCAATGTAGTGCACCGCAACAAACCTTTCAACCCCTACGTCTGCCTTGGTTTGCCTCAGATCAAGTAAGAATTTTTTGCGGCGCATCAAAGTGCATACGCGACGTTACACAGTGCTCCAGGTGTGCCGACTGGCGGGTGCGCCGTCACGCTGCTGTCATTGCATGAATGCAACACGATGAACGAACTGTTCCGTCTGACTGATCCACTGGACCTGTATCTGGTCCGCCATCCGAAGCCGGCCGTCGATCCCGCCCTGTGCTACGGCGCCGTCGATTTGCCGGTGGCCGAGGACGTCGCCGCCTGCGCCGCGCGGCTTGCGCCGCTGCTACCCACCGACGCGCGCGTCGTCAGCAGCCCGCTGACGCGGGCCCGTCTGCTGGCCGAGGCGGTATCGCCGACGGTGCATCTGGACTCGCGGCTGCGCGAGCTTGATTTCGGTGACTGGGAACTGAAGCCCTTCGCCGACATTCCGGCGGAAGGCTTCGAGGTGTGGGGCAGCACGCTGATCGACTTCCGCGCGCCTGGCGGCGAGCTGTACGCGGACATGGCAGCGCGCGTCTGGGACGCTTTCGAAGCGCAGCGCGCGGGTGCCAGTGCGCTGGTCGTGGTCGCTCACAACGGACCGATGCGCGCGCTGACCGGCACCCTGCTCGGCCTGCCCCCGAGCCGCTGGCTCAATCTGGAGTTCGAGTTTGGCCGCGTCACGCATCTGGCGATCGGCCCGCTCGGGCCCAAGCTGCGCAGCTTCAATCGCTGACGTCGGCGTGCAGAGCAAGCCCGGATGAACAGAGCCTCGCCGGATCAAGGATAATCCGCGCTTCTCCGCCCGACGCCCGCCATGAATTCACCCCAGGTTTCAAGCCGCGCGCTGTATATGCGTCTGCTCGGCTACGTGCGCCCCTACTGGATCGCCTTCGCCGTCTCCATCGTCTGCATGGCGCTGACCGCGGCGGCGGAACCGGTCTTTCCGGCGTTGATGAAGTCGCTGCTCGACGGCGGCTTCGGCGGGCAGGACCCGCAGGCGGTGTGGTTCTACCCGCTGGCCATCGTGCTGCTGTTCGCCGTACGCGGCGTGTTCGGCTTCATCGCCGACTACGCCTTCGCCTGGGCCGCCAACAACGTGGTGCTCGATCTGCGGCGCGCCATGTTCGGCCGCCTGCTGGCGCTGCCGACCGACTTCTTCGACAACAACTCGTCCGGCGCGCTGATTTCGAAGGTCGCCTACGACGTGCAGGGCGTGACGCAGGCGGCGACCAACGTGATCACCGTGTTCGTGCGCGATACGCTCACCGTGGCCGGCCTGCTCGCCTGGCTGCTGTGGCTGAACTGGAAGCTCACGCTGATCGTGCTCGGCATGCTGCCGCTGATCGCGCTCATCGTGCGACTCAGTTCGCGTCGCATCCGCGAATCGGCGCGTGGTGCGCAGACGGCGATGGGCAGCATCGCGCATACGCTGGAAGAGACCATCGAGGCGCACAAGGTGGTCAAGATCTTCGGCGGCCAGGACTACGAGATGGGCCGCTTCGACGCCGCCTGCCGCAAGCAGCGCCGGCAGAACATGCGCAATATCGTCGCCGCCTCGCTGGTGTCGCCGATGACTCAGGTGCTCACCGCGGTGGCACTGGGCATCGTGATCGCGGTCGCGCTGGCCGATTCGGCGGCCAATCGCACCACGGTCGGCGGCTTCATGGGCTTCGTCACCGCGATGCTGATGCTGCTGGCGCCGCTGAAACGCCTGACCGACGTTAACGCGCCGCTGCAGCGCGGGCTGGCGGCGGCGGAAAGCGTATTCCAGCTGATCGACCAGCAGGCGGAACGCGACAGCGGCACGGTGGAACTGGAGCGTGCGCGCGGCCGCATCGACTTCGACCAGCTCGGCTTCGGCTACCCGGGCCGCGAACTGCGGGTGCTGCAGCACTTCGATCTGTCGATCGCGCCAGGCGAGACAGTGGCGCTGGTCGGCGCATCCGGCTCCGGCAAGACCACGCTGGCCCATCTGCTGGCGCGCTTCTACACGCCGACCTCGGGACGCATCCTGCTCGACGGGCACGACATCCAGAACGTGAAGCTGGCTAGCCTGCGCGCCAACATGGCGCTGGTGAGCCAGGACGTCGTGCTGTTCAACGACACGGTGGCGGCCAACATCGCCTACGGCGCGCTGCGCGGCACCGACCGCGCAGATATCGAGGCGGCGGCGCGCGCCGCCTATGCGCTGGATTTCATCCAGGCGATGCCGGAAGGCTTCGACACCATGATCGGCGAGAACGGCGTCAAGCTGTCGGGCGGCCAGCGCCAGCGGCTGGCGATCGCGCGCGCGCTGCTGAAGGACGCGCCGGTGCTCATACTGGACGAAGCCACCTCGGCACTGGACACCGAATCCGAGCGTCAGGTGCAGGCCGCGCTCGAAGTGCTGATGAAGAACCGCACGACGCTGGTGATCGCACACCGGCTGTCCACCATCGAGCGCGCCGACCGCATCGTCGTGATGGACCGCGGCCGCATCGCCGAGATCGGCAAGCATGCCGACCTGCTGGCAGCGGGCGGCATGTACGCCGGCCTCTACAACTCGCAGCTCGGTGGCGGCGAGTGACAGAGCGTCAGATCTTCAGCGCCGCCGCGTAACCGGTCAGCTCCAGATAGCCGCGGCCGACCCGGCGCGCGCCTTCGAACACGGTCACCGCGCCTTCCCAGTAGATGGCGCCACTGCTGGCGCGGCTGTCCAGTTCCTGGTCGTCGAACAGCGGTTTCACCAGGAAGCGACGCCCCCCCACACTGACGTCGAGTTCGATCGGATAGGCGCCGCCGCTGCGCGGGCTGCGCCAGACGCGGCGCACCGCGAAACCGACTTCATTCGACGCATGGCGGCGATCGCCCGCCGCGTCGCGCACGGTCGCTGCCGCCCACAGCGCGTGGCCGTTGGCGTCGCGCATGCGGAAGGCCATCAGCGCACCGCCGTCGTCCAGATTGATGCCCAGCCAGTCCCAGCCCTGCGCGCCCTCCGGCATCAGCGCGCTCGACCACTCATGATCGAGCCAGGCGCGACCGCGCACGGCGCGGGTCTTCGCAGCGATGCGCAGGCGTCCGCTCACTTCCAGCTGTGGCCAGCTCAGGTAATGGCTGGCGTGCGCCGGATCAGGCCCCTTTCGGCTGAACCCCTGTTCGCCCTGCCACAGCACCGGCTGCGTCGGCGCGAAGGTCAGCGCGTAGTCGAAATCGTCCGCCGCGATGTGTGCGAGCAGGCGCTCCGGCGCAGGCTGGCGGGCCAGATGCCAATCGTCGATGCGGACGTCGAGGTCGTCGGCCGACGCCTCGGCCAGACCGAAGCCGGCGCGGGCGATCTTCTGCGCGTGCAGCAGGCGGCCACGCGCCGGATCGGACACCGCGGCATGCGCGAACAGCAGCTGGCGCGGCGCGAAGCGGCTCGGGTTGGCATCGTGCGCCGGCTGGCGTACGCGGAAGAAGGTGAGCTGGAAGCCGACCGGTGCCGCAGCGTCGCGCTCCAGCCAGCCGGTGATGTACCACCACTCGATGCGGTGGCCGGGGTGCGCCCCGTGGTCACGCGGCAGGCTGCGCGGTGTGGCGGGCAGCACCGGATCGTAGGCGGCTTCGTCGGCGCGGGCCGGCAGCACGGCCAGCAGTGGCAGGTGCAACAGCAGTCGACGCAGCGCGGAATTCATGATGCGCAGAGCGCGCCCACGGCAGGAGGTTCCCGCTCAGCGCAGCAGCGCTTCGAGCTCGTCGGCGATGCAGGCACCGGTCTTCGTCGGGTCAGCGCCGGCGTGACGCTGCGCCAGCGCGCGCGCCGCCGCGGCGAAGCGCGGTTCGTCGAGCAGGCGACGCAGCAGCGACGGGTAATCGGTGTTCCGGCTTCCCGGCGGCACGGCAAGACCGAGGCCGCCATCGACGATGCGACGCGCCACCATGTACTGCTCCATGTGATTGGGCAGCACCAGTTGCGGGCACCCGGCAAGCGCCGCAGCGCTGACGGTGCCGATGCTGGCGTGCGAAACGACCAGATCGGCTGCGCGCACGGCCGGGTCCATCCGCACCGGCGCCGATTCAAAACGGATGGACGGCCCACCGAGCCGTCGCGCGGCGTCCGGCGACAGCCCTTTGGCATGCACCAGCGTGCGCATGCCGGACTGCCGCAGCGCCTCCATCAGCGCATTGAAATCCGCGTGTTCGGGCGACAGGTAGACGAACACGCGCGCCCCCTCGCCCGCCGGCCACTCCGGCGCCACGCCGCTGTCGCCGACATAGCTCGGACCAACCATCCGTACGCGCTCGTCGTATTCGGGGTAGTGGGCCAGCTCCGGCAGGCTGGCGGCGATGCAGCGCACCCCGCCGAACAGTTCGGTCAGGCGGGGCAGGGCGCTGTCACCGAGCAGCGCCAGCGCCTGATTCACCGGCGCCAGCAATAGCGCATCGCTGCGTGCGCACTGGGCAACGTCACCCTTGTCCCAGTAGTTCATCGCCGGAAACACGTCGCGATGCGGCGGAATCTCGAAGCAGTTGCCGATCGCCGCGATCGGCGTGCCGCGGCCGCGCATCGCCAGCATCGCGGTCGGCGCGTGGTCGCACACCAGCAGATCGGGGCGGTGCAGGTCGAACAGCCCGCGCCATGCCGACAGCAGCCCGGCCAGACCGGCCGGGTCCAGCCAGCCGGCGGCGGCCAGCACGGCCGAGAAATTGACCAGCTTCGGCGGGTTGACCATGCGCGGCAGCCACAGTGGCGACTGCAGCACCGGAAAACCGTCGGCGACAATGCGGCCGTGCGCGCGTGCGAGGTCCTTCAGCGCAAAGGTGACCGCGTGCCCGCGTTCGCGCAGCGCGCGCGCGGTGATCAGCATGCGGTCAATGTGGCCCATATTGGCGCCCAGTTCCCATGCCATCAGTACGCGGCTCATCGCGCGCACAACTGTCGGGGGGCTTTACACCACGCCCTATCGGAGCGCGAAGACGACGTGCAAGTCATTGATTCGTTTAACCTAAGAGAATGGGCATAAATCTTGTTACAGGCGGCGAGCGCCTTAATCGTACAGGATGAAAACAATGAACTTCTCGCTGCCCTCGCGCCCGACACTGATCGCGGTATCGCTGTTCGCCTGGTTCAGTCAGGTGCCGCTCGCCCACGCACTGCCGGTTCTCGGCGCCTCGTCCGCCGCCAGCAGCAACGGCAGCACTGCAACACCTTCCGATTGGGTGACACCGGAGTATCGCAACAGCTCGAGCTACATCTGGTCGGGCGACAACAACTCCGCCTCCGGTTATGCCTTCTCGTCCGCCACCGGCGCATATGCCGTGTCCTCCTCGGCCTACGGCTACAACGGCAGCGCCAGCGCGATGGCCAGCATCCTCGCCACCGTTACCAACGCCTCGAACGTTGCGCAGAACTTCAGCCTCACGTTCAAGATCTACGGCGGCTCGATCAGTGCAACGAACTACTACGCACTCGACGCAGACGAATACCTCAGCGTCGACTACCTGGCGTCGATCAAGATCGATGGCAATCAGGTCTGGTACTCGTCGGCCAGCATCCAGAACAACGGCGGCGTCATCACGCACGACAAGTCGGGCACCGACCTGAACAGCAACGACGACGGCAGCGACGGCTATTACAGCTGGGGAAGCCGTTACGTCACCATCGACCTCGGCGTGCTCGACCCGAACGAGTCGCTCGACGTGCTGGCCGAGCTGTCGGACAGCGCCGCCAGCAACCTCGGGGTCTATGCCTACGATTGCGGCGGCGGTTACGAGGGCTACGGCGGCTACGGTGGATATGGCGGCTACGGCCCGGTGCTACAGAGCACCTCCGTGTGCACGCAGAGCAAGGGCAATGCGTCGGCCTTCTACGGCGACCCGTTCGAGATCGAAGCGAATCCGGTCAACGCCGACCCGAACAGCCTGCGCGTCACCACGCGCGCCGTGCCGGAGCCGGGCAGCCTCGCCTTGCTGGCACTCGCCGCGGGCGCGGCCGGCGTTGCACGACGACGGAAGAAGCGCGACTGAGTCGCACGTCCGCACCGACAGGAAAAAAGCACCGCATGCGGTGCTTTTTTCTTTCCACGGTCACATGGCCCGCTCAGCGCTCGACGAATGCCCGCTCGATCACGTAGTCACCCTGTTCACCGACCCCCGGAGAGATGACGAAGCCGCGCGCGTCGAGCAGGTCGGCGGTGTCCTTGTTCATGCTCGGGCTGCCGCAGATCATCGCGCGGTCGGTTTCCGGATTCAGCGGCGGCAGTCCGAGGTCGTCGGTCATCTTGTTGCTGACGATCAGATCGGTCAGGCGGCCGCGGTTGCGGTAGGGCTCGCGCGTGACGCTGGGGTAGTACAGCAGCTTGTCGCGCACGAACTCGCCGAGGAATTCGTCGTTCGGCAGTTCGTTCTCGATGTAGTCCTGGTAGGCCAGCTCATTCACGTGGCGTACGCCATGGAACAGGATGACCTTGTCGAAGCGCTCGTAGGCTTCGGGATCGCGGATCAGGCTCAGGAAGGGCGCCAGACCGGTGCCGGTGCCGAACAGGTACAGGTGCTTGCCCGGCTTCAGGTCGTCCAGCACCAGCGTGCCGGTAGGCTTGCGGCCGACCAGGATTTCATCGCCCGGCTGCAGGTGCTGCAGCTTGGAGGTGAGCGGGCCGTCCGGCACCTTGATGCTGAAGAACTCCAGGTGTTCCTCGTAGTTGGCGCTGGCGATGCTGTAGGCGCGCAGCAGCGGCTTGCCGCCGGTCTCCAGACCGATCATGACGAAATGACCGTTGCGGAAGCGCAGACCGGGGTCGCGCGTGGTCTTGAAGCTGAACAGCGAATCGTTCCAGTGATGGACGCTGAGGACTTTTTCGGGCGCGACGCTGGCCATGGCAGTAATCCGGTTGAAAGGCGATGGTGCATTTATAGCGCCGCAGCGCACCATAACTCAACAAACCAAATAACAATGTTTCGATAACCTGTGGTTATCCCGCTTCCGGTGCGCGACGGTACGACAGATGACGCGCCAGCGTCGCCACCAGTTCCCCGGCCTGGAAGGGTTTGCTGATGAAATCGTCCATGCCGGCGTCGCGGCAGCGGGCGCGATCCTCGTCCAGCGCGTTGGCCGTGATTGCGACGATGGGCACCTGCTGCCAGTGCGGATCGCCCAGCGCGCGAATGCGGCGCGTCGCCTCCAGCCCGTCCATGACCGGCATCTGCATGTCCATCAGCACCAGATCGAAGTGACGCTCGCCGCAGGCCGCCACTGCCTGCCTGCCGTCGGCCGCCTGGGTGATGCGCACGCCGTGGCGCGACAGCAGGCGACCGAGCAGCACCTGGTTGACCGGCGTGTCCTCGGCGATCAGCACGTCGGCATCGCACAACGCGGCCGCGTACGTGGATGCCGCGCCGTCCGGCCGCGCCGCGGCGTCCTCGGTCGGTGCGGCCGGCAGCGGCAGTTCGACGCGGAAGGTGCTGCCGCGGCCCGGCGTACTGTCCAGCGTGATCGTGCCGTGCATCAGCGCAACTAGCCGCGACACGATGGACAGGCCCAGCCCGGTGCCGCCATACGTGCGCGTGGTCGATGAATCCGCCTGCGAGAAAGGCATGAACACCAGCGCCTGCTTGTCGGACGCGATGCCGATGCCGGTGTCGGCGACCGACAGCGCGATCCGCCCCTCGCCCGCCCCCTCGACATTCACCGTCACGCCGCCGTGGGCGGTGAACTTCAGCGCATTCGACACCAGATTCGACAGTATCTGCCGCAGCCGCAGCGGGTCGCCCGTGACGATGGCGGGCAGCGCCGGCGCCACCTGCCAGCGCAGCGCAATGTCCTTGCCGGCTGCTTGCGACGAGAAGATGGCCAGAGTTTCGGCGACCAGCGTTTCAAGGCTGAAGTCGACCGCTTCGAGCTGCAGCTGGCCGGCGTCGACCTTCGAGTAGTCGAGGATGTCGTTCAGGATGCCCATCAGGCTGTCGGCGGACGATTTCACCCAGCCGAGGTGCTCGCGCTGCTCGTCGCTGAGCGGTTCCGACAGCACCATGTCCGTCATGCCGATGATGCCGTTCATCGGCGTGCGGATTTCGTGGCTCATGGTGGCGAGAAAGGCCGCCTTGGCGCGGCTCGCCGCCTCGGCCTCGTCGCGTGCGCGGCGCAGTTCGTCGGCCGCCGCACGCGCCGCCGACACGTCCTCACTGAGCCACATGCAGCCGATCTCGCGACCGTCGCCATCGCGCACGGTAAAGCTGCGCTGTGTCAGCGTACGGCCATCGGCCAGCAATATCTCCCGCTCGCCGCGGTGAGGGCAGAACACCGTCGTCGCCGCGCCGGACGACAGCCGCGCGGCACACATCACTTCGACCGCCTGCAGCGCACAGCCGTCCGGCGGACGTCCGGCGTCGAGCGCCCACACCTGCGCCAGCTTGTCGTTCGCGTACAGCACCCGGTTCTCGTGGTCGGCCAGCAGCACGCCGATGTCCATCGCGTCGAGCAGCGCTTCGAGCCGACCGTTCGCCTCGGACGCGATGCGCGCCAGACCGTGCTCCTTCTCGTGCAGCGCCTGCAGTTCGCCGATGCGCTCCCGAATCGCTGCCGACATCGCGTTGAAGGCGCGACCGAGCTGGCCGACCTCGTCCTCGCCCTCGGCGACCGGTGCGGGCGTCAGCGTGCCGTGCGCAACCTCTTCCGCCGCATGCGTGAGCCGCAGCAACTGGCGTGTCAGCCATAGACCGAGACCGGTCAGCAGCGCGATCGACAGCAGCAGTTCGCCCGCAGCGATGCCGATGCCCTGCAGCAGCAGCTGGCGGTTGGCGCTGCGCAGCGCCGACATGTCGAGACCGAAATGCAGCTGACCGAGCGGCTGCCCGGCCAGCGCCACCGGCGTGACCAGGTCGTAGATCGGCGGATCCTCCTCGACCGACAGGTCGAAGCGCTCGTCGGTCTGCGGTACCGGCGCCTCGCGCGACCAGCCGCTGTGCGCGACGACGTGGCCGCCGCTGTCGCGCAGGATGAGATAGGCGATGCCCTGACTGGATCGACTTTCGTCCAGCACCGCCTGCATCGTCGCGTAGTCGCTCTGCGCCATCGGCGCCACCAGCGCCGCGTTCAGGATGGGCACGATCTGCTGCGCGTGCCGCTCAGCCTGCTCGGTCATGTGGGTGCGCTGCAGGCGCACACTGTTGCTCACCAGCAGCGTCAGCATGACCGCCTCGACGACGATGGCGGCGATCAGCAGACGGCCGCGCACCGAGCGCCGCAGCCGGAAATCGAACAGCTGGCTCACAGTGCAGACTTCTTCAACTGTTCGCGCACCTCGGCGGCATAGGGCACCATCGCATCGAGTTCGCCGGAGCGAAGCGGGCGGTAGCCTTCAAGCTTGTAACGGGCGAAGTAATCGACGCCGGCCGGCGTTTCGGCAAACGACCACAACGCCGTCTCGATCGCGGCCGCGCGTGCCGCCTCGACCTGATTGAGCAGATAGACGCGGCCGACCATGGCCGGACTGTCGGTCAGCAGCCGCAGTCGCGTACGCACCTCGGGCGCCAGGCCCTGAAAGTTGGCAAGCGACATCGTGCCGGCGCTGACTTCGCCATTGAGCAGCAACTGCGCCACGCTGTCGGCGGCGCTGACGTATCGAACGGTGACGCCGGCCGCACCGTGCTCGCTCATCCAGCGCAGGCCCCACAGTGTCACCAGTGACGACGGACTGAGTCCGGCCACCGTGCTGGCGGCAAGGTCGCGTGCGGATTTCGCCCGGCTTCCGGCCGCGACGACGACGACTGCACGGAAGGTCGCCTGGTAGGTCAGCAGCGGCCGGTAACGCGCATCCGCGCGCAGCATTTCGGCCTGATGTCCGGTCGTGATGACCAGCGCGTACTCCTGGTTCAGCGCCCGGCGCGCGAACTCGGTGAAGTCCGGCGCAGTAACGATGGCAACGGGCGTGCCGAGCGTCTTCTGCAGATGCTGCCGCAGCGGTTGGTACATTTCGATGATGATGCGCGAACTGGTGTGCGGCGCCACGCCGATGCGGAACAGCGGCGCGTCCTGCGCAAGCGCAAGCGCCGGAATGAAACAGGCAAGGGACAGCAGCAGACGAGTGAGGGCGAGGAACATCCGGGCAGACGAGACGGCAATGGATACCTCGGCATTAACGGATCGCGCCGTCGCCCCTTGAATGGCTGGTGCACCACAACATCATCACAACACACTGTTTAACAATGATTTTTCCAGAAAGCGTTGGTGACTCGAAGCGTGTTCAGCCGCGCAGCCAGGCCATCAGTCCGCCATAGCAGGCCGCATGCGAGAAGCGGTCGCGGGCGTATGCGTGGGCGGCGCGTGCGTAGCGCCGGCGCAGCGGCAGATCGTCGAGCAGCGTGCGGCAGGCGTCAGCAAAGGCAGCGGCTTCGTCGGCCAGCAGAAAGGCCTCGCCGGCGCCATCCTCCAGGCCGCGCGCGCCTTCGCGCGTGGTGACCACGGGCAGACCGGCGGCGAGCGCCTCGACCGTCTTGATCTTCAGCCCGGAGCCCCAGCGCACCGGGTTGATGGCGATGTCCACGCCGCTCCACAGCACCTCGATGTCGGGAACGAAGCCGCGCGCGCGGATGCCGTCCGGCAACGGCTGCGGCAGCAGCGCGGCGATGTGCCCGGCCACCTGCAGCTCGGCGCGCTCGGCGGACAGCGCGGGCCACACGTCATCGATGAACCACTGCAGGCCGTGCCGGTTCGCCACCCACTGGCTGGCCGCGTAGCCGATCACACGCGAATCCGGCCTCACCGGCTGCGCCGGCAGCACGACCGGGTGCGGCACGCACAACGCCCGCTCGCCGAGCGCGGCGGCAACGCGCGCGTGATCGTCCGGCTGGATCAGCAGCACGCGGTCGTAGTGACGCAGGAAGCCGAGCTCGCGTTCGAAATCCAGCGCCTCCTCGACCGCGACGCCCACGCTCGCGCGCGACGCAGCGTTGTCGCTGACGAGGTCGTGCGTGTCCATCACCAGCCGGATGCCGTCCGGCACCCCCAGCCGCAGGAAATCGAGCTGCAGCCGCGACAGCAGCACGCAGTCCGGCGCGATCTGCCGGCACATGCCGCGCAGCCCGCTCACCAGTGCGGCGCGTTCCGGCCTCGCGGTGTCACCGACCGCGAGGCGGTATCGGTGCCGGCTGCGCTCGACAAAGGGCCGGGTGGCTGCGTCAGGCTGCTCGGGGAAGAACACGGTCAGGTCGCAGACCTCGGCCAGTGCATCGATCAGCGCCGCAGTGCGTGCCGCCTCGCCGTTACCGGCACGCCAGTAGCGACTTCGGGTGACGAATATCAGTTTCGGTCGGCTCATCGGAGGCACATCGGGGAAGATGAAGGGACGGAAGATGAAGGGACGGAAGATGAAGGGACGGATAGAATTCCGCTTTTACCCGATTCTGCAGGAGCTTCCATGCCCGCCTACCGTTCCCGTACCTCGACCCACGGCCGCAACATGGCCGGCGCCCGCGCGCTGTGGCGCGCCACCGGCATGAAGGACGGCGATTTCGGCAAGCCCATCATCGCCATCGCGAACAGTTTCACCCAGTTCGTGCCGGGCCACGTGCACCTGAAGGACCTCGGCCAGATGGTCGCCCGCGAGATCGAGAAGGCCGGCGGCGTAGCCAAGGAATTCAACACCATCGCGGTCGATGACGGCATCGCGATGGGCCACGGCGGCATGCTGTACTCGCTGCCGTCGCGCGACCTGATCGCCGACAGCGTCGAATACATGGTGAATGCCCACTGCGCCGACGCGCTGGTGTGCATCTCGAACTGCGACAAGATCACCCCGGGCATGCTGATGGCCGCCATGCGGCTGAACATCCCGACCGTGTTCGTGTCCGGCGGCCCGATGGAAGCCGGCAAGGTGAACTGGGGCCAGAAAATCATCGCCGTCGATCTGGTCGACGCCATGGTCAAGGGTGCCGACACCAACTGTTCGGACGAGGAGTCCGAAGCTTACGAGCGCAGCGCCTGTCCGACCTGCGGCTCCTGCTCCGGCATGTTCACCGCCAATTCGATGAACTGCCTGACCGAAGCACTGGGCCTCAGCCTGCCGGGCAACGGCTCGGTACTGGCCACCCACGCCGACCGCAAGGCGCTGTTCCTGCGCGCCGGCCAGCTGGTCGTCGAACTGTGCCGCAAGTACTACGAAGGCGACGACGCCTCGGTGCTGCCGCGCTCGATCGCCAGCTTCAAGGCCTTCGAGAACGCGATGACGCTCGACGTGTCGATGGGCGGCTCGACCAATACCGTGCTGCACCTGCTGGCCGCGGCGAAGGAAGCCGGCGTGCATTTCACGATGGCCGACATCGACCGCATCTCGCGTCACGTGCCCTGCCTGTCCAAGGTGGCGCCGGCCAAGTCGGACGTGCACATGGAAGACGTGCACCGCGCCGGCGGCATCATGGCCATCCTCGGCGAGCTGGACCGCGCCGGCCTGATCCATCGCGACCTGCCGACCGTGCACAGCGCCACGCTGGGCGAAGCGCTCGACAAGTACGACATCGTGCGCACCGAGGACGAGGCCGTCCGCACCTTCTACCGTGCCGCGCCCGGCGGCATCCCGACCCAGGTCGCCTTCTCGCAGGACCGCCGCTACCCGGAACTGGATCTCGACCGCGAGAACGGTGTCATCCGCAACAAGGAACACGCCTTCAGCCAGGACGGCGGGCTGGCCGTGCTGTACGGCAACATCGCCGAGCGCGGCTGCATCGTGAAGACGGCCGGCGTCGATGACTCGATCCTGAAGTTCTCCGGCCCTGCCAAGGTGTTCGAGAGCCAGGACGACGCGGTCGCCGGCATTCTCGGCGATCAGGTCAAGCCGGGCGAGGTCGTGGTGATCCGCTACGAAGGTCCGAAGGGCGGTCCGGGCATGCAGGAAATGCTGTATCCGACCACCTATCTGAAGTCCAAGGGCCTGGGCAAGGCCTGCGCACTGCTGACCGACGGCCGCTTCTCCGGTGGCACCTCCGGCCTGTCGATCGGCCACGCCTCGCCGGAAGCGGCCCAGGGCGGGCTGATCGCACTGGTCAAGGACGGCGACGTGATCGAGATCGACATCCCGAACCGCACCATCCACCTCGCGGTCGATGACGCCGAACTGGCGCACCGTCGCGAAGCGGAAGAGGACCGCGGCGCCGCAGCCTGGACGCCACACGCGCGGGAACGCGTCGTGTCGGCCGCGCTGCAGGCCTATGCGCTGATGACCACCAGCGCCGACACCGGCGCCGTGCGCGACCTGAGCCAGCTGCGCCGCTCTTGAGCGCAGGCCCGACGCCGGGCCGCATCGCCGCCCTGACCGCGGCGGCGATGCTGGCCTTCGCCGCCAATTCGGTGCTGAACCGCCTGGCGCTGGCCGATACCGCGATCGACGCCGCCAGCTTCACGCTGGTGCGCATCGCCGCCGGCGCCCTGGTGCTGTGGGCGCTGGTCCGTCGCCAGCAGGACGGGCGACTGGCGGGCGACTGGGCGGGCGCAGCCGCGCTGTTCGTCTATGCCGCCGCCTTCTCCTACGCCTACCGCGAACTGTCCGCCGGTACCGGCGCGCTGCTGCTGTTCGGTACCGTGCAGGTAACGATGATAGGCACCGGCCTGCTGAAGGGTGAACGGCTGCGCGCGCTGCAGACCGTGGGGCTGCTGCTGGCGCTGGCCGGGCTGGGCGTGCTGCTGGCACCCGGCGTCAGCGCACCACCGGCCGAGGCCGCTATCCTGATGGCGCTGGCCGGTATTGCCTGGGGCGTTTATTCGCTGCGCGGCCGGCGCGCCCGCGGCACGCCGCTGGCGATGACCGCCGGCAACTTCGTGCGCGCGGTGCCGATGGCGATCGGTCTGTCGATGATTGCCGCTGCCGACGCGCGCATCGATGCGCTGGGCTTCGTCTATGCGGCGCTGTCCGGCGCACTGGCGTCCGGCGTCGGCTATGCCATCTGGTACAGCGCGCTGCGCGGTCTCACCGCAACGCAGGCGGCCAGCGTGCAGCTGTCGGTGCCGGTGATCGCGGCCATCGGTGGCGCACTGCTGCTGTCCGAAGCGCTGACGCTGCGCCTGCTGCTGGCCTCGGTCGCGACGCTGGGCGGCATCGCACTGGTGGTGACGACCCGCCGCAACAGACCCTAGCGCGGCGCGACTGCCTGCACGCGCGCCGCGTGCACCGCCTGTGCGATCGCCGGGCCGGACACCTTGCCCGACGCCGCCAGCCGGCTCGCGATGGCGCCCGCATCGACCGAGCGGAACGCCTCCGCGGCCGAGCGCACCCGCTCTGCCTGCGGATAGCCCGCCTCGTCACGGCCGGGGCGGCTGCGCGCGTCGGCTTCGCAGGCGAGCAGGATGTCGGCCAGCCGCTCCGGCTTGCGCATCACGTCCAGCCGCTCCAGCAGCTTCACCATGGTGTCGGCACGCAGCTCGGCGGCGCGGTGCACATTGGTGTGCTCCTGCGCCACCAGCCGCGCGATGTCGGCGATATCGACCGGCACGCGCAGCCGCTCTGCCAGCTCGCGCGCCAGCTTCGCGCTGCGCGCCTCGTGCGCGATGTGGCGCGGCCATTCCTCCTTCGGCGTCGTGCCCTTGCCAAGGTCGTGCGCCACCAGCGCCCAGCGCGCCGCCAGCGAAGCGCCGTGCGCGGCCGCCCAGTCCAGGCACTGCATCAGGTGGATGCCGGTGTCGATCTCCGGATGGTGCTGCGGCGGCTGCGGCACGCCGAACAGCGCGTCCACCTCCGGCAGCACGACGCGCAGCGCGCCGCACTCGCGCAGCACTTCGATCATGCGCGAGGGCTTCGCCTCCATCAGCCCGCGCGACACTTCCTGCCACACGCGCTCGGCCACCAGTGCATCGACCTCGCCGCAATCCACCATGTCGCGCATCAGCGCCACCGTTGCCGGCGCCACCGTGAAGTCGTGGAAGCGCGCAGCGAAGCGGGCCAGCCTGAGTATCCGCACCGGGTCTTCCGCGAAGGCGGCGCTGACGTGGCGCAGCACGCGCGCGGCGATGTCGGCGCGGCCATTGCACGGGTCGATGAGCGTGCCGTCGTCGGCGCGTGCGATCGCGTTGATGGTGAGGTCGCGCCGCTGCAGGTCCTGCTCCAGCGTCACCGTACGGTCGGCGTGGAACACGAAGCCGCGGTAGCCGGGCGCGGTCTTGCGCTCGGTGCGCGCCAGCGCGTGTTCCTCGTGCGTCTGCGGGTGCAGGAAGACCGGAAAATCGCGGCCGACCGGCGTGTAGCCGGCGGCCACCATGTCTTCCGGCGTGGCGCCGACGACCACCCAGTCGCGGTCGCCGGCCGGCAGCCCCATCAGCTCGTCACGGACCGAGCCGCCGACGCGGTAGATCTTCATCTATCTGTGCGCTTTCGAGCGCGCGTGCTCGAAGCGGTCGGTCGGGCGAAAATCGGCCAGGCAGGCGTCGATCTCGCTCTCCAGCGCCAGCGGGACGAAATCGAAAGGCAGCGCGCAGCCGGCATCGCACACGCTGTCGACCTGCATCGAGCGCAGGTTGTCGCGCGACATCAGCGTCGGCCCCGGCGCCAGTTCCAGCGCCAGCGCCTGCAGCGACGCCAGCGGACCGGGCAGGCCGATGACGCAGCGTTCGGCGCCGATGGCGCGGCCGGTCATCTTCACCAGTTCGCGCATCGTGTAGACCTTGGGGCCGCACAGCGCATAGGTCTGGCCGACCGCCGTCTCGTCGCCCAGCGCATGCACGATGCAGCGCGCGACGTCGCGTGCCGCGACCGGCTGGTAGCGGGTGTCGGCACCGGCCAGCGGGAACACCGGGAACATCTTCAGCAGACCGGCGAACATCGACAGGAAGCACTTGCCGTCGCCATACACCAGCGACGGACGGAATATCGTCCAGTCCACGCCCCCGGCGCGGATGGCCGCTTCACCGGCCGCCTTGGAGCGCAGATACTCCGACGGCGCCCCCTCGGACGCGCCGAGCGCGCTGACCTGGATGAGTTGCCGCACGCCTGCCGCCTTCGCCGCGGCGGCGATGGCCTTGGGCAGCGCCACGTGCGCACGCTCGAAGTCGCGGCCCCAGGGACTGCCGCCGCGCGAGTGCAGGATACCGACGAAATTGACCACGGCGTCGACGCCGGTCATCAGACGCGCCAGCGTGGCCGGGTCGTGCACGTCGGCCTCGACCACGTCGATCGTCGGCAGCAGGATCAGATGCCTGGCGCGGTCGCGGCGGCGCGTCGGCACGATGACGCGCACGTCGCGGGCGGCCAGCTGGCTGGCGACGTGGCTGCCGATGAAGCCGGCGCCACCGATCAGGAGGACGGTTTTCGGAAACATGGATGCACTCCGGGTCTGTTGTTCGAGACTCTGTTTCTGGATCAGATCGGATCGTCCAGCAGCGCGCCGGGACCGGGCTGTATGGTGCCGAGGCGCTGCTTGAGCCCCACCTCCTTGCGGCCGAACACGAGGTTGTACATGACTGCGTTGGCCATCACCTTCTTCACGTAGTCGCGCGTTTCGGTGAACGGAATGGTTTCGGCGTAGATGGCGCCTTCCAGCGGTTTGGCAGCACGCCACTTCTTGGCGCGCCCCGGCCCGGCGTTGTAGCCGGCACTGGCCAGCACAGGGTGGTCGTCCAGGCTGTCCAGCACCAGACGCATGTAGCTGGTGCCGAGCAGCAGATTGGTGTCGGTGTCGGCGATCTGCGACGGCTGGTAGCCGTTCAGACCGATCTTCTTCGCCACCCATTTGGCCGTCGCCGGCATCACCTGCATCAGGCCCTGGGCGCCGGCCGACGACTTCGCGTTCATGATGAAGCGGCTTTCCTGCCGCATCAGGCCGTACACCCAGCTCAGATCGAGCGCGCGCGCCTGCACGTGCGGTTCGACTTCACTGCGCATCGGCGCCAGATAGCGCAGCGCGTAGTCATGCTCGGCCACCGTGCGGTCGGCGCTGGCGATGGCGCGGTCCCACAACGACTTCTTCACCGCGAAATGGGCGACCGCCAGCAGCGTACGGTCGTCCGCCTCGCGGATGGCCCAGTTCCACTCGCGCAGCGCCTCGGTCCGCAGATCGAGCGCAAACAGCTTGAGCGCGCGCTGGATGGCCGGCATCAGTTCGGCGCGACGGATGTCCTCCGGCGACGGCTCGGCCGCCTGTGGCGGCAGCTGGTAGGGCTGGCCCAGTTCCTCACGCGCCAGAAGACCGTAGAAGTTCGGCTGGTCGGCAATGCGGCGGTAGTGTTCGCGCGCCTGATCGACGTGACCGGTGGCGCCGCGCGCGCGCCCACCCCAGTAGATCCATTCCGGCTTCGACGCCAGCGCTTCGGGCATGCGCTCGACGATGTCGCGCAGTACCTTCCACTTGCCGTCGCGCATCGCGGCGCGCGCGCACCAGGCGAACACCTCGTCGCCATCCATCGCGTCGTCGGCCGAGCGGCACCACTGCAGCGCGCGCGGGTCGTGCCGCATCGCGCCCTGCCAGCCGAGCTGACCGAAGGCGTAGGCGCGTTCCTGCGGACTCAGACGGGCGGCGATCACCTCCAGGCTGCGCTCGGCCGCACGCACGTCGTTGCGCGCCATGCGGGCGACCGCCATCAGCGCCAGCTCGCGGCCGCGGCGGGTGATCGAAAAGTTGGCCGGCTGGCGGACCAGCCAGCGCGCCGGATTGGCGACGATGTCGTCGAGCACCCGGCCCGGCCGTTCGGCCGCCGGCAGCAGATCCAGCACGCTGCTCGCCTGACCCGGCCGCTTCGCCTCCATCTGCCGGCGCGCACGCGCCCAGACCTCGTCCTCGCTCAGACGGCCGGCGTCGAACAGCGCGGCGAACACCGGGTTGCAGGCCGACGGGGCGTCGTCCAGCGTGTCCCACAGCGCGCGTGCCTCATCGACTGCCGCGGCGTCGCCCGCCACCATGCCGGCACGCGCGGCGTGACAGCGCAGGTCGTTCTCGGGTGACGGATTCTTCAGTGGCAGCTTCGCGTATTCGGTGCGGTAAGCCGCCCACTGCTCGGTCTTCGCCAGCTGGCGCAGCCAGTCGCTGCGCAGACGTTGCGCAACCACCGTGTCGGCATTGCGTTCGAGGAACACCGCAATGCTGTCCGGCGACGTGCGGTCGATGTCCATGCGCAGCCGGTAGTAATCGATGTAGGACGCCAGCGGGTGGGACTGCAGGCCGGCGGCGTGGCGTTCGAAGGCCTGGCGGTTGCCGGCGGCAAAGGCGTCGCGCGCGGCGAGGAAGGCCGCGTCGTCATTGGCGTGCGCGACGGCAGCGACAGTCATGCAGGCGCCGATGAACAGCGTGCGGACGGTGTGAAGCGGGAATCGTGTGGGCATCTGCTAGTGTTTCCGGGTTTGCACGAATGATACCGCCCGCGCATGAATGTTCCCGATGATCGCGCACGCCGCAAGGCGCTGCGACTCGAACTGGTCGGCCGCCGCCTGGCCATGGACCCGGCCACCCTGGCGCCGCTGCACGCCGCGCTGAACGAAAGGCTGGAGGCGCTGCTGACCCGTCTGGCGCCGCGCTCGATCGGCTTCACCTGGCCCTATCGCGGCGAATTCGACGCGCTGCCACTGATGCGCCGCTGGCTGGCGGCCGACCCGGCGCGCTGGGCCGCGCTGCCGGTGGTGGGCGAAAAGGGCCAGCCGATGAGCTTCCGCCGCTGGGCGCCGGAGACCGCAATGGCGACCGACCGCTACGGCATCCCCTATCCGGCCGAGGGCGAACCGGTGGTGCCCGAACTGCTGCTGATCCCGTGCAACGGTTTCGACGCGCGCGGCTACCGGCTGGGCTACGGCGCCGGCCATTACGACCGCACGCTGGCCGCGCTCGAACCGACGCCGCTGGCCGTCGGCGTGGCGATCGAGGATGGCCGCCTCGACGACCTGCAACCACAGCCGCACGACCTGCCGATGGACTGGATCGTCACCGAAGCCGACACCTTCCCGTCGCACCGCTGAGCGGCCCGGCAGCGCGCCGCCGGCCGTCTATGCTGGAAGCAGTCCCGACCTGATCGCGCGCCTGCTTGCAGCGAGGTGCGTGCCTGCAAGGCCCTGCACGGAGGAGGACGGCATGAAACGCATCTATTTCCTGGTACCCGGCATCGACACCGCACGCACCGTGGTCAACGACATGCTGGTGGCGCGCATTCCCGAGAAGCACATCCACATCCTGGCGCGGCGCGGTACGCCACTGGAGGAATTGCCGGAAGCGACCATGCTGCAGAAGTCCGACTTCTCGCCAGCGGTGCAGCGCGGACTGGCCATGGGCGGCAGCGTCGGCATACTCGGCGGACTGATCGGACTGGCGCTGTCGCCGGGCGCAGCGGTGATCGCCGGCGGCATCCTGCTGGCCTCCGGCCTGGGCGGCGCCGGTGCCGGCGCCTGGGTCGGCGGCATGGTCGGGCTGACCGCCGGCAATACGCACCTGAAGGCCTTCGAGGACGCGATCGAACAGGGCCAGATGCTGGTCATGCTCGACGTACCGCGCACGCGGGTCGAGGAAATCACCGAACGGGTACGCGCCCTGCATCCGCAGGTGCAGCCGCACGGCGCCGACCCGGACATTCCGGTGTTCCCGTAGGCGAAAAAAAACCGGGCCGCGCTGGCCCGGTTCTGTACGTCTTGCGGACGCTTACTTCTCCATCACCTTCTTCAGGTTCTCAAGACCGCTCTTGTAGACGCCGGTCACCGCGGTCAGCGCGGCTTCGTCGTCTTCACCCTTCGGGGGGTCGTTGTTCATGTACTTGCGGTAGAAGGCGCCGCGCCATTCGACCACCGAGGTGCCGCCGTCGCCGGCCTTCACCGTCAGATTGGAACTGTAGTTGGTCACCGGCAGCGCGCCGCCATCCTTGGCGCGATAGGAGAACTTCTTCGCCGCCGGATCGATGGACTCCAGCGTCTCCACCAGTTCGCCGCCGCCCTTGAGCTTCAGCGTACGCACCGAGCCGACGTTGCTGCCATTGGTGGCGGTGCTGCTCTCGACCGCCGGATGCCAGCCCTGCAGCTGGGTGAAATCGCTCACCTTGGCCCACACCGCATCCGGGCTGGCCTTGATGGTGATGGTTTCGAACGCCTTCTGGCGGGTCGGGCCGTGCGCGTGGGCGAACGATGCCGCCAGCGACGCGGCCAGCATCATGACGAATGCCGATACAAAACGCATGGGTTGAATCTCCTCGTTGTCAGAATGGTTGGGTTGAAAAGTCGGCGACGAAAAAAGGCGGTGAAGATAGCGGCAAGCACGGTCGCGATCAACGTGCCGCCGCAGGCTTGTGCATGAAGCGCCCGAATCCGCGCGGGTTGCGCCCGAGTTCGATGCTGCCCAGCGACTGTCCGGTCCGCGCGTCGTACACGCCGACCAGATCGTCCATCCAGCTCACGACCAGCAGTTTAGTGCCGGCCACCGCGACGCCCTCGGGATAAACGACCGAGGGCCAGGTCGCGATGACGCGCCGTTCGACGGTGTCGATGACCGATACGCTGTCGCCCTTCTGGTTGGTCACGTAAGCGCGCGCGCCGTCGTCCGAGAAAGCGATGCCGTACGGCGCCTTGCCGACCGGCAGTGTAGCGACCGTGCGTGACTGTGCGAGGTCGACCACCGACACGTCGTCGCTCCACACGTTCAGCGCGTACAGCGTGCGACCGTCCGCCGACAGTTCGAGCGCGAACGGATGGTTGCCAACGGCAATGACGCCGGTCTGCTTCATCGCATCGAGGTCGAGCACCCCGACCGCGTTGTCGTCGCGGTTGGCGACGTAGGCGGTGCGGCTGTCGGGCGACGCCACCAGCCCGGCCGGCGCATTGCCGACCGCGATCTCGCCGAGTGCGGCGTGGCTCGCCGCGTCGAACACCAGCACGCGGTGCGAGAACCAGTCGGCCACCAGCACGCGCCGGCCGTCCGGCGTGACGGTGATGCCGACCGGGCTGCGACCGGCCTTCATTTCGCCCACCACCGCGCGGCTTGCCAGATCGATCACGGTGATCGTCGCGCTGTCCGGTGCGCTGACGAAGGCCTTGCCGGCCGCCTCGCTGACCCATACACCGGCCGGCGACTTGCCGGCTGGCAGCCGGGCGACGATGGTCGAGGCGTCGACGTCGACCACCGTCACCTCGTGCGAGCCCTGGTTCGTGATGTAAGCCAGCGGCCCGGCCGAGGCACAGGTCGCGGCGGCGCACAGCGCCAGCAGGACGGCGAAGCGCCTCATCCGAGGAAGAGCTTGTACGCCGGGTTGGCGGTTTCCTCGCGCCAGGAATAGCCCAGCGTGTCGAGGAAGCGCTGCAGCGCCTCGGCATCGCCCGGCGGCACCTGCATGCCGACCAGCACGCGGCCGTAATCGGCGCCGTGGTTGCGGTAGTGGAACAGGCTGATGTTCCAGTCACGGCTCATCGATTCGAGGAATTTCATCAGCGCCCCCGGACGCTCCGGGAATTCGAAGCGATACACCTGTTCGTGACCGACGTCGGGACTGCGGCCGCCCACCATGTAGCGCACGTGCAGCTTGGCCATTTCGTCGTCGGTCAGATCCAGCGCCGGGTAGCCGTTGGCGGCGAGGTGATTCACCAGCTCGGCGGCCTCGGCGCGGCCCGATACCTGCACGCCGACGAAGGCGTGCGCCTCTTTCGCGTCCTTGTAGCGGTAATTCAGTTCGGTGATGTTGCGACGGCCGAACAGCGACACCAGTTCGCGATAGGCACCCGGGCGCTCCGGCAGCGTCACCGCCAGCACCGCCTCGCGCGATTCGCCGATTTCGGCACGCTCGGCGACGAAGCGCAGGCGGTCGAAATTCATGTTGGCGCCGCTGGCCACGGCGACCAGGGTCTTGCCTTTCACGTTGTTGCGCGCCGCCCAGGCCTTGGCCCCGGCCACCGCCAGCGCACCGGCCGGTTCCAGGATGGAGCGGGTGTCCTCGAACACGTCCTTGATCGCGGCGCAGATGGCGTCGGTATCGACCAGCACCATTTCGTCGACGTACTGCTGCGCCAGCCGGAAGGTTTCCTCGCCGACCAGCTTGACCGCGGCGCCATCGGCGAACAGCCCGACGCTGTCGAGCTGGATGCGCCTGCCCGCCTTCAGCGACTGCGCCATCGCGTCGGCGTCGGACGCCTCGACGCCGATGATGCGGGTGTTCGGGCGCAGCCGCTTGATGTAGGCCGCCACGCCGGCGATCAGCCCGCCGCCGCCGACGCAGCAGAACACGGCGTCGATCGGTTTCGGGTGCTGGCGCAGGATTTCGACGCCTATCGTGCCCTGGCCGGCGATCACGTCCGGATCGTCGAAGGGGTGCACGAAGGTGAGGCCCTGTTCGGCTTCCAGCTTGCGTGCGTGCGCATAGGCCTCGTCGTAGGACTCGCCGGCCAGCACCACCTCGCCGCCGCGCGCCGCCACCGCGTCCACCTTGATGCGCGGCGTCGTCGTTGGCATCACGATGACCGCACGGCACCCGACCTTGGCCGCCGACAGCGCCACACCCTGCGCGTGATTGCCGGCCGAAGCGCAGATGACGCCGCGTGCACGCGCCTCGTCCGACAGCTGGGCGATCTTGTTGTAGGCGCCGCGCAGCTTGAACGAGAACACCGGCTGCATGTCTTCGCGCTTGAACAGCACGGTGTTGCCGATGCGCCGCGACAGGTTCGGTGCGGCATCGAGCGGCGTTTCGACCGCGACGTCGTACACTTGCGCGTTGAGGATTCTTTCGAGGTAGTCGGTTTGCATGATGAGGACACAGCGCAGCCCGCACCGGCGCCGGAATGGCCGATGCGCAAGCACGCAAGCCTAGCAGCGCGCGCAGGCCGGGGGCAAATCGCGCCCGGCGCACCGGTGCGCTGAGCATGGATTTCATGCCCGGCGCCGAAGCCAGCCTGGCCGGACTGGCGCTGGCCAGCTTCCTGTCGGCCACCGTGCTGCCTGGCGGCTCGGAGGCGGCGCTGCTGGCCGTGCTCGCCACCCACCCGGAACAGCGCGACGCCGCGCTGCTGCTGGCCACCGCCGGCAACACCGCCGGCGGCATGGTGAGCTACGCGATGGGGCGCTTCATCCCGCGCAAGGAACTGCCGGGCCGGCTGGCGCTGCTGCAGACACACGGCACGACGGCGCTGCTGCTGTCCTGGGTGCCGCTGATCGGCGACGCACTGTGCATCGCCGCAGGCTGGCTGCGCCTGCCGCCGCTGCGCAGCGCAGTCATGATGGCGATCGGCAAAGGCGCGCGCTATCTCGCCATCGCCGGGCTGATGGCATGAAGAACAGTCGCCACGCCACCCATCTCGCCCGCCACCTCGCGCTGCTGTGGACGCTGCTGATCGCCTACGCCAGCCTGCATCCGCTGGGCGACTTCCGCGAAGGGGGCGGCGACCTGCTCGGCTTCCTGAGCGCGCCTTGGCCGCGCTACTGGACGCGTTTCGACGTGATCGCCAATGCGCTCGGCTACCTGCCGCTGGGCTTCCTGCTGGTGCCGGCCGCGTCGCCCTGGCTGCGCCGTCTGCCGGCCTTCCTGCTCGCCTGCCTGCTGGCGACCGGCCTGTCGATCGGGCTGGAGGTGCTGCAGCACTATCTGCCAACCCGCGTGCCGTCCAATCTCGACGTGGCTTCGAATGCCTTGGGCGCCGCCTGCGGCGCGCTGCTCGGTGCGCGCTGGGGCGGCATGCTGGGCGATGGCGGCGCGCTGGCGCGCTGGCGCGCGCGCCGCATCGTGCGCGGCCACACCGGCGAATTCGCCCTGGTGCTGCTGGTGCTGTGGTGGCTGGCGCAGATCGATCCGGACACGCCCTTGTTCGGTCTGGGCGATCTGCGCTGGGTGTTCGGCCTCGAAGCACCGGTCGATTTCACCGAACGGCGCTACCGCGCAGTGGAAATCGGCGCCTGCATCTGCGCCATGGTGAGTGTCGGCGTGATCGGCTGGCACAGCATGCGCGCGCGCAGCTTCTGGCTGCTCGGCTCGACTTTCGTCGTCGCGCTGGCAATCAAGGCCGGCTCCGGCGCGGTGCTGGTGCCGGCCGGCGGTGCCTGGCTGTGGGCCACGCCGGGCGCGCTGGCCGGGCTGGCCGGCGGCGCTGTCGCGCTGCGCGTCGCGCTGTGGCTGCCGGTCACGCTGCGCTTCGGCGTCGCGGCGCTGGCTCTGCTCGCTGGCGTGGCGCTGGTGAATCTGGCGCCCGACAACCCTTACCCGTCGGCGGTGTCCGATGCCTGGCGGGCCGGGCACTTTTTCAATTTCAGCGGTCTGACCCGACTGGCGTCCGCGCTGTGGCCGTATTTCGCGCTGCCTTACCTGATGGCGCTGCAACTGCGCGAAAGCCGCGGCCGCCATGCCGCCCACGATCACCGATAATCACGTCTTTGTCCGCATCCGAACCTCGCATGAGCCACTTCAAGCACCACGTATTCTTCTGCTGCAACCAGCGCGCCGAGGGCGAACAGTGCTGTGCCGCGCTGGGCGCCGCCGCGCTGCGCGACTACGCGAAACAGCGCGTCAAGGCGCTGGGTCTGTCCGGCGAGGGCAAGACCCGGGTAAACATGGCCGGCTGCCTGGACCGCTGCGGCGAAGGCCCGGTCATGGTGATCTACCCGGAGGCGGTCTGGTACACCTATGTGGATCGCGAGGACATCGACGAAATCATCGACGAGCATCTGGTGCACGGCCGCGTCGTCGAACGGCTGAAGGTCTGATGAATACGCGCATCCAGTCGGAACGCACGGTGATCGCCGGCCCGGTCGGCGGCATCGAGGTGCTGGCCGAGCGCCCCGATCACGCCCCGCGTGCGCTGGCGCTGATCGGCCACCCGCACCCGCTGTTCGGCGGCACGATGGAAAACAAGGTGGTGGTGACCGTGGCGCGGGCGCTGCGCGAACTGGGCTGCGTCACGCTGCGTTCGCAGTTCCGCGGCGTCGGCGCCACCGAAGGCACGCACGACGAAGGCCGCGGTGAGACCGATGATCAGCTGGCGGTGATCGAGCACGGTCTGAATGCATACGGCGACCTGCCGGTCATCGTCGCCGGCTTCTCCTTCGGCGCCTTCGTCGCCACGCGCGTCGCCGACCGGCTGGCCGAGAACGGCCGCCCGGTGGCCGGCATGGTGCTGGTCGGCCTGGCCGCCGGCAGCGTCGAGGGCATCCGTCACTACGAGCCAGGCCCGGTGCGCGACGACGCGCTGGTGATCCACGGCGAGCGCGACCAGGTCGTGCCGCTGGCCAATGTACTGGCCTGGGCGGCGCCGCAGAGCCTGCCGGTTTCGGTGCTCGGCGACAGCGGCCACTTCTTCCACGGCAAGCTGCACGTGCTGCGCGTGTTGATCGAGCGCTGGTGGCGGGCCACCGCGCCGGCCGGACAATGACCGACGTGCTGCTGGTGCTCACCACGCTGCCGGACGCAGCGACCGCGCAAGACATCGCGCGATCGCTGGTCGAGGCCGGACACGCCGCCTGTGTCAGCATCGGTGCGCCGGTCCGGTCCATCTACACGTGGCAGGGCACGATCGAGGACGCGGCCGAAGTGCCGCTGGCGATCAAGACCACCGTTGCCGCCTACGGCGCGCTCGAATCCGCGCTGCGTGCGCTGCATCCCTACGACCTGCCCGAAATCGTTGCACTGCCGGTGGACCGCGGTCTGCCGGCCTATCTGCAATGGGTGGGCGAAATGACGAATACGTACACGGAAACCCGATGATCCGCATCCTGTATGCCGCGCTGGTCTGGCTGGCGCTGCTGGCCGCCGCACCGCTGCGCGCCGAACCCGAACTGCTGCCGCTGGAACAGGCTTTCCGGCTGTCGGCACAGGTGGTGGACCGCAATACGGTCGAGGTGCACTTCGACATCGCCGATGGCTACTACCTGTACCGCGACAAGCTGGGCTTCGCCGCGGAGCAGGCGGCACTCGGCACGCCGGACATCCCGCCGGGCAAGATGAAGAAGGACGAAATCTTCGGCGATGTCGAAGTCCATCGCGGTCAGTTGCCGATACGCCTGCCGCTGAGCGCGAGCGGCGAGGTGGTGACGCTGAAGGTGGCGTCGCAGGGCTGCGCCGACGCCGGCGTGTGCTACCCGCCGAGCGAACAGACGGTGCTGCTCGACCCGGCACAGCCTGGCGTACGCGTGTGGCCGGCCGGCCTCGACGGCGACAGCGCAGGCGGCGGACTGCTCGACCGGCTGCGCGGCCGCGCCGCTGCAGCCACCTCGTCGCCGGCAACCGACACTCCGGCGGCGACCGACCCGACGGCAACCGGCGCTTCGCAGCCGGATGACGGCTCCTTCGCCGCCGGCCTGCTGCGCGGCGGCAATCTGTGGCTGGTCGCCATCACCTTCTTCGGCTTCGGTCTGGCGCTGAGCTTCACGCCCTGCGTGCTGCCCATGGTGCCCATCCTGTCCGGCATCATCGTCGGCCACGGCGCCGACATTTCGCGCGGCCGCGCGCTCGCGCTGTCGCTCGCCTACGTGCTGGGCATGGCGGTGACCTACGCCATCGCCGGTGTGGCGGCGGGGCTGTCCGGCACGCTGCTGTCGGCGGCGCTGCAGAACGCCTGGGTGCTGGGCGGTTTCGCGCTGGTGTTCGTCGTGCTCGCACTGTCGATGTTCGGCTTCTACGAACTGCAGCTGCCGACCGCACTGCAGTCGCGCCTGTCCGACACGGCCAACCACCGGCGCGGCTCCTACGGCGGCATCGTCGCGATGGGCGCGCTGTCGGCGCTCATCGTCGGCCCCTGCGTCGCCGCGCCGCTGGCCGGTGCGCTGCTCTACATTGCGCAGACCGGCGACGCCGCGCTCGGCGGGCTGGCGCTGTTCGCGCTGGCGCTGGGCATGGGCGCCCCGCTGATCGCGGTCGGCGTGGCCTCGCGCTCGCTGCTGCCGCACACCGGTCCGTGGATGGAAGGCGTCAAGCGCTTCTTCGGCGTGCTGCTGCTGGCCACCGCGATCTGGATCGCGCAGCCGGTGCTGCCGGCCCTGTTGGCGATGCTGGCCTGGGCGGCGCTGCTGATCGCCAGCAGCATCTACCTGCACGCGCTCGACCCGCTGCCGGCGCATGCGAAAGGCTGGCACAAGCTGTGGAAGGGCGTTGGCGTGATCGCGCTGCTGGCTGGCGCCAGCATCCTGATCGGCGCCGCGGCCGGCTCGCGCGACCCGCTGCAGCCGCTGTCGGTGCTGCGCGGCGGTGCGGCGGCGGCCGAGGCGAAACCGGTGTTCGAACCGGTGCGCAGCGTGGCTGAGCTGGAAGCCCGGCTGGCCGCGGCGACGCGCCCGGTCATGCTCGATTTCTACGCCGACTGGTGCGTGAGCTGCAAGGAAATGGAGCGCTTCACCTTCGCCGACCCCAAGGTGGCCGCCCGACTTGCCGGCTTCACGCTGCTAAAGGCGGACGTCACGGCGAACGACGCCGAACATCAGGCGCTGCTGAAACGTTTCGGCCTGTTCGGACCGCCGGGCATCCTGTTCTTCGGCCCCGACGGGCGCGAGATCGACAGCGCTCGTACGGTCGGTTTCGTACCGGCCGACGCCTTCGCCGCCGGTCTCGATCGCGTAATCGCTGCCAGCAGCGCGCGCTGATCGCGTAAAATCGCGCATCTTTCCGTTGCGCACCCTTCCCCATGTTTTCCGGCATCGTGGCCGCCGTCGGCCGCATCACCCGCATTGATCCGCTCGAACAGGGCCTCCGTCTGACCGTGGACACCGCCGGACTCGGCCTGGACGACGTCGCGCTCGGCGACTCGATCGCCCACAACGGCGTCTGCCTGACGGTGATCGGCATCGACGGCCGCAACGCGCAGTTCGACGTATCGAAGGAAACGCTGAACTGCACCGCCGGCCTCGACGCACCCGGCGAGGTGAACCTGGAAAAGGCGCTGCGCCTGTCCGACCGGCTGGGTGGCCATCTGGTCAGCGGCCACGTCGACGGCGTCGGCACGGTGCGCAGCTTCGAACGCGTCGGCGAATCGCACGAGCTGGTCATCGTCGCGCCCAAGCCGCTGGCCCGCTACATCGCGCGCAAGGGCTCGATCACGGTGCAGGGCGTCAGCCTCACCGTGAATCGCGTGACCGACGTCGAGGATGGCTGCGAATTTTCGATCAACCTGATTCCGCACACGGTACAGGTCACCACGCTCGGCAGCCTGAAGGCAGGCAGCCGGGTCAATCTTGAAATCGACCTCATCGCCCGCTACGCGGAGCGCATGATGGCTGCAGAGGACTGATACAGATGAGCGCACTGGCGCCGGTCAAGGACATCATCGCCGACATCAAGGCCGGCCGCATGGTCATCCTTGTTGACGAGGAAGACCGCGAAAACGAGGGCGACGTGGTGCTGGCCGCCGAATTCGTGACGCCCGAAGCGATCAATTTCATGGTGAAGCACTGCCGCGGTCTGGTCTGCCTGACGCTGACCGACGAGCGCTGCCGCCAGCTCGGGCTGGAGCAGATGGTGCGCCACAACCGCACGCCACACGGCACCGCCTTCACCGCGTCGATCGAGGCCGCAACGGGCGTGACCACCGGCATTTCGGCGCACGACCGCGCGCGCACCATCCAGGTGGCGGTGGCACGCAACGCGAAGCCGGACGACATCGTGATGCCCGGCCACATCTTCCCGCTGACCGCGCAGAAGGGCGGCGTGCTGATCCGCGCCGGTCACACCGAAGCCGGTTGCGACCTCGCCCAGCTGGCCGGCCTGGAGCCGGCGGCGGTGATCTGCGAAATCCTGAAGGACGACGGCACGATGGCGCGGCTGCCGGACCTGATCGAGTTCGCCAAGGAACACGGGCTGAAGATCGGCGCCATCCGTGACCTGATCGCCTACCGCGCCGCCACCGAAGCGCTGGTGCGCGAGGTGTCGAAGCGTGAGGTGCGCAACGCCTACGGCCAGTTCACGCTGCATGGCTTCGAGGACACCACCACCGGCGAAATCCATCTGGCGATGGTGAAGGGCGAAATCGACCCGGACACCGAAACGCTGGTGCGCGTGCATGAGCCGATTTCGGTGCTCGACTTCCTCGACGCCGACAATCCGCGCCACAGTTTCAGCATCGACCGCGCGATGCAGATCATCAACGACGCCGGCAGCGGCGTCATCGTCATGCTGCGCCGGAACGAAACCGACGCCGGCATGCGCGCGCTGCTGATCGACCCGGCCGACGCACCTGCCGCGCGCTGGGACGCCCGTACCTTCGGTGTCGGCGCGCAGATCCTGCGCTCGCTGAACGTGCGCAAGATGCGGCTGCTCGCCAGCCCGCGCAAGATTCCCAGCATGGCCGGCTTCGACCTCGAACTGACCGGCTACCTGCAGCACTGAACACCTCGGACGAGATATCCATGCCCCGCTTCAACGACATCCCCGAAATCGAGGAGAACCTCGACGGCAAAGGCCTGCGCGTCGCCATCGCGATGGCCCGCTTCAATCCGGACATCGGCAACGGCCTGCTGTCGGCCTGCTGCGCCGAACTGCGCAAGCTGGGCGTGGCGCCCGCCGACACGCTGATCGTGACCGTGCCCGGCGCGCTCGAACTGCCGCTGACGCTGCAGCGTCTGGCGCTGTCCGGCAAGTACGACGCACTGGTCGCGCTTGGCGCGGTGATCCGCGGCGAGACCTACCACTTCGAGATCGTGTCGAATGAAATGGCGCGCGGCGTGGCCGACATCCAGCTGAAGACCGGCGTGCCGATTGCCAATGGCGTGCTGACCACCGAGGACGACGACCAGGCGATCGCCCGCATGCACGAGAAGGGCGCCGACTGCGGTCGCGCCGCGGTCGAAATGGCGCGCCTGCTCGCCAGACTGACGGATTGACCATGGACGCCAAGCCCGAAGCTCCGCGCAAATCCAGCCGCCGCCTCGCCCGTGAATACGCGGTGCAGGGCATCTATCAGTCGCTGCTTTCGGGCAACGAGGCGCCGGACATCATCGCCCACCTGAGCGAGGACGCCGGCTTTTCCAAGGTGGACCACAAGCTGTTCCGCACGCTGCTGAAAGGCGCGCTGGACAACGCCGAGGCGCTGCGCGCGCAGTTCGGCGCCCACCTCGACCGCAAGGTGGAGGAACTGTCGCCGGTCGAGCACGCCATCCTGCTGGTGGCCACCTTCGAACTGGCCAACATGATCGAGACGCCCTACCGCGTCGTGATCAACGAGGCGATCGAGCTGACCAAGGAATTCGGCGGCGCCGACGGCCACAAGTTCGTCAACGGCGTGCTCGACAAGCTGGCGCCGCAGCTGCGCGCGGTCGAGGTCGAGGCGGCACGCAACCGTCCGCGCGGCTGAGCGCCGTCCGCACGCTGCATATATATATGCGCACGGCGTGCATGGCACTGGCTGCATGAGTACCGACGCCGGATGACGCCCGAGTTCGACCTGATCCGCCGCCACTTCGTGCGGCCGATGCGCGCGGCCGCGCTCGGCCCGGGCGACGACTGCGCTGTCGTCGCACCGTCGCCCGGCCACGAACTGGCAATCACCAGCGACATGCTGGTCGCCGGCACCCACTTCCTGCCGGACACCGACCCGCGACGCCTGGGCTGGAAAGCACTGGCGGTGAACCTGTCGGACGTCGCCGCGATGGGCGCCGTGCCGCGCTGGGTCACGCTGGCGCTGTCGCTGCCGCAGATCGATCACGACTGGCTGGCCGCCTTCGCCGCCGGCTTCTTCGACTGCGCCGATACCTTCGGCGTCGATCTGATCGGCGGTGACACGACGCGCGGCCCGCTCAACCTGTGCGTGACCGCCTTCGGCGAGGTCGCGGCTGGCCGCGCGATACGCCGCAGCGGCGCACGCGTCGGCGACGGCATCTGGGTGTCCGGCCAGCCCGGTCGCGCCGCGCTCGGCCTGGCCGACCTGCTGGGCAAGGTCCGGCTGCACGGCAGTGCACACGACGACTGCGTCGCGGCGCTGGAACAGCCGCAGCCGCGCGTCGCCCTCGGTGCTGCGTTGCAGGGCCTGGCGACGGCGATGATCGACGTGTCCGACGGCTTGCTGGCCGATCTTGGCCACATCGCCCATGCCAGCGGTCTGGGCGCCGTGGTCGATGACGCAGCGCTGCCCTGGGCGCCACTGCACGCCGCCTGCACCGACGGTAAGGCGGTGCGCGACGCGCTGCTGGCCGGCGGCGACGATTACGAACTGCTGTTCTGCGCACCACCCGAAGCCGACGACGCCCTCGCCGCGCTGTCGATGCGACTGGCGCTGCCCCTCACCCGCATCGGCGCGATGCAGTCCGGCGACGGCGTGCGCCTGGTCGACGCCGCCGGCGCAGAACTGCCGGTCGGCCGACGCGGTTACGACCACTTTGCCTGAACCATGAAAACCAGAGCGCCCTATCCCGGCCCCGGCTTCCTCGTCCACCCGGCCCACATGCTGGCCTGCGGCTTCGGCAGCGGCCTGATCCCCTTCGCCTCCGGCACCTGGGGCACGCTGGCCGCCTGGCCGCTCTATCTGCTGATCAAGCCCTCGTTTTCCGATGGGGCCTTCGCGCTGTTCCTGCTGATCGCCTTCGCGCTCGGCAGCGCCTGCTGCCAGCGCACCGGTCGCGCGCTCGGCGTAGCCGACCACGGCGCCATCGTGTGGGACGAAATCGTCGCCTTCTGGCTGGTGCTGTGGGTGACGCCGGTCGATTTCTGGTGGCAGCTGGCCGCCTTCTTCGCCTTCCGCTTCTTCGACATCTTCAAGCCGCCACCGGCGGGCTGGGTGGACGTGAACATGAAGAACGGCTTCGGCGTCATGCTCGACGACGCCATCGCCGCGCTGTTCGCGGCGGCGTCGATCGCGGCGCTGCACCTGCTGGTCGTGCGTTTCTTCTGATGGACGCCGATCTGCAGACGCTGTCCGTCGAAGTGGGCGCCGCATTGAAAGCGGCCGGCGCCGTGCTGGCCACCGCCGAATCCTGCACCGGCGGTTGGGTTTCGGAGATCGTCACCGCAACTGCTGGCAGTTCGGCCTGGTTCGACTGCGGTTTCGTCACCTACTCGAACGCGGCCAAACAGCGCATGCTGGGCGTGCCCGAAGCCACGCTGAAGGCGCACGGCGCGGTCAGCGAAGCCGTGGCGCTGGCGATGGCGCGCGGCGCGCTGGCGCATTCGGACGCCACGGTCGCGCTGTCGATCACCGGCATCGCCGGGCCGGGCGGCGCGGTGCCAGGCAAACCGGTGGGCACCGTCTGCTTCGGCTGGGCCCTGGCCGATGGCCGCAGCCGCAGCGAAACCCTGCATTTCGACGGCGACCGCCAAGCGGTCCGCCGGCAATCCGCATGTCATACACTGGCTGTGCTCCTGGCTTTGCTGGGAGGCACGCCAAAAGACCCTGTGGCAAGAACTGTGCCATAATCGACCGCATACCCAGGAAAGGATCCAGCATGGACGACAGCAAGGCCAAGGCGCTCGCCGCAGCGCTCGCGCAGATCGAGAAGCAGTTCGGCAAGGGCTCGATCATGCGCATGAGCGACGGCCAGCTCGAAAACGACATCCAGGCGGTGTCGACCGGTTCGCTCGGGCTGGACATCGCCCTCGGCATCGGCGGCCTGCCGCGCGGCCGCGTGGTCGAGATCTACGGTCCGGAATCGTCCGGCAAGACCACGCTGACGCTGCAGGTGATCGCCGAAATGCAGAAGCTCGGCGGCACCGCGGCCTTCATCGACGCCGAGCACGCACTTGACGTGCAGTACGCCGGCAAGCTGGGCGTGCGCATCGACGACCTGCTCATTTCGCAGCCGGACACCGGCGAACAGGCGCTGGAAATCGCCGACATGCTGGTGCGCTCGGGCGGTGTGGACATCATCGTCATCGACTCGGTCGCCGCACTGACGCCGAAGGCCGAAATCGAAGGCGAGATGGGCGACTCGCTGCCCGGCCTGCAGGCCCGCCTGATGAGCCAGGCGCTGCGCAAGCTGACCGCCAACATCAAGCGCACCAACACGCTGGTCATCTTCATCAACCAGATCCGGATGAAGATCGGCGTCATGTTCGGCAACCCGGAAACGACGACGGGCGGCAACGCACTGAAGTTCTACGCCTCGGTCCGCCTGGACATCCGCCGCACCGGCGCGATCAAGAAGGGCGAAGAAGTAGTCGGCTCGGAAACCCGGGTCAAGGTGGTCAAGAACAAGGTGGCGCCGCCGTTCAAGCAGGCCGAATTCGACATCCTCTACGGCGAGGGCATTTCGCGCGAAGGCGAAATCATCGAACTGGGCGTGCTGCACAAGTTCGTCGAGAAGTCCGGCGCTTGGTATTCGTACAGCGGTGACCGCATCGGCCAGGGCAAGGACAATGTGCGCGAATTCCTGCGCGCCAATCCGGCGATGGCGCGCGAGATCGAGAACAAGGTGCGCGTCGCCTGCGGCATGCCCGAACTGGCGGTGATCGCGCCGGACAGCAAGGCGGACGCCGCGTGAACGCCGCGCTGCGCGAGAAGGCTTTGCGCCTGCTCGCGCGGCGCGACCACAGCCGCGCGGAACTGGCGCGCAAGCTGCGGGAAGACGGCGACGAGGACGAGATTGCCGCACTGCTTGTCCGTTTCGAGGAATGCGGGCTGCTGTCCGATAGCCGCTTCGCCGGACAGTTCGTATCGTCCCGCGCGGCGCGCTTCGGCACTCGCCGGCTGCAGTACGACCTGAAGCAGCGCGGCGTGGCCGATGCCGATGTGGCCGATGCGTTGGCCACCGTCGGCGACGACGAAGCCGCCCGCGCCCGCGCGGTGTGGGCACGCAAGTTCGACGCCCGGCCGTCGGATGCCAAAAGCTGGGCGAAACAGGCAAGATTTCTGCAATCCCGCGGCTTTTCCGCCGATAGCATTCACAAGGTATTGCGCGAACAACCCGAACAAGATGAGTGAAAACCGGACCACCAGCCGGCTCAAGGTCGAGCGGCTGCGCAAAAAGTACAAGTCGCGCCCGGTGGTGAAGGACGTGTCCTTCGAGGTCGGCAGCGGCGAGGTGATCGGACTGCTGGGCCCGAACGGCGCGGGCAAGACCACCTGTTTCTACATGATCGTCGGCCTGGTCAGCGCCGACGGCGGCGAAATCCATCTCGACGGCGAGCGGCTCACCCACCTGCCTATCCATCAGCGCGCACGCGAGGGGCTGTCCTATCTGCCGCAGGAGAATTCGGTGTTCCGCAAGCTGGACGTCGAGGAGAACATCCTCGCCATCCTCGAGCTGAACGAGAAGGACGCGGCCAGGCGCGCAGCCCGGCTGGACGAGCTGCTGGAGGAACTGGGCATCGGTCACCTGCGCAAGAGTCCGGCCGCGGCGCTGTCCGGCGGCGAGCGACGCCGCGTCGAGATCGCCCGCGCACTGGCCACCTCGCCACGCTTCATCCTGCTCGACGAACCGTTCGCCGGCGTGGACCCGATCGCCGTCATCGACATCCAGAAAACCATCCGTTTCCTGAAGGAGCGGGGCATCGGCGTACTGATCACCGACCACAACGTGCGCGAGACGCTGGGCATCTGCGATCGCGCCTACATCATCAACGCCGGTGAGGTACTGGCGAGCGGCCGGCCTGAAGAAATCGTGTATAACGAGAGCGTCAGGAAGGTCTATCTCGGCGAACACTTCCGCCTCTAGACCGCCGAAATTTGCACACCATGAAGCAGTCGCTGCAACTCAAACTTTCCCAGCATCTTGCGCTCACGCCGCAACTGCAGCAGTCCATCCGGCTGCTGCAGCTGTCGACCATCGAGTTCAACCAGGAGATCGAACGCTTCCTGGACGAGAACCCGATGCTCGAGCGCGACGACAGCGAGCCGGTCGCGAACTACCAGCCGCCGCAGGACAGCATGGGCGAGACGCGCGACAGCACGCCGCAGGAGAGCGCAGACGCCCAGCAGGAAGAGCAGCGCGCCCAGGAAAGCGCCAGCAGCGCCGACATGGACGACTGGTCCGGTGAAAGCGGCAGCTACGGCTCGCGCAGCGGCGGCGACGACGAGGACGGCGACTACCAGGACGTACAGGCCGCCGGCACCTCGCTGCGCGACCACCTGTGTGGTCAGCTTGCGCTGTCGCAGATGAGCGAGCGCGACCGCTACCTGATCCGCCTGCTGATCGAGGCGCTGGACGACGACGGCTACCTGAACCAGGAACTGACCGAACTGGTCGAGCTGCTGCCGGAAGAGGCCGACATCGACCTCGACGACCTGTCGATCGCGCTGCGCCAGCTGCAGAACTTCGATCCGGTCGGCGTCGGCGCCCGCGATCCGCGCGAATGCCTGCTGCTGCAGCTCAATGCGCTGCCTACCGACGAGGTGTCAACGCTCGCGCGCATCATCATCGACCAGCACATCGACCTGCTGGCCGCACGCGATTTCGCCAAGATCCGCCGCGCCGTCGGCTGCGACGAAGAGCTGCTGCGTGCCGCCCAGACCCTGATCCGCTCGCTGAACCCGCGCCCGGGTGCCCAGTTCGCGCCGATCGACGCCCGCTACATCGTGCCCGACGTGGTGGTGCGCAAGGTGCGTGGCCAATGGACGGCCCTGCTCAACCCGGACGCGATGCCGCGCCTGCGCATCAACCGGCTGTACGCGGAAATCCTGCAGGGCCAGCGCGGCAGCGGCCTGTCCGGTCAGCTGCAGGAAGCCAAGTGGCTGATCAAGAACGTGCAGCAGCGCTTCGACACCATCCTGCGCGTGTCGCAGGCCATCGTCGAGCGGCAGCGCCAGTTCTTCGAGTTCGGCGAGGTGGCGATGCGGCCGCTGACGCTGCGCGAGATCGCCGAAACGCTCGAGTTGCACGAATCCACCATTTCGCGCGTCACCTCGCAGAAGTACATGGCGACGACGCGCGGACTGTTCGAACTGAAGTATTTCTTCGGAAGCCATGTGGCGACCGAAAGTGGCGGGGCCTGTTCGGCCACCGCGATCCGCGCGCTCATCCGCCAGTTGGTGGGCGCCGAGGATGCCAAGCGTCCGCTGTCGGACTCGCGCATCGCGGAAATACTGGGCCAGCAGGGCATCGTCGTTGCGCGGCGCACCATCGCCAAGTACCGCGAGTCCCTGAACATCCCGCCGGTCAGCGTGCGCAAGGCGATCTGAGACCGATCACATCGACCGACCCGATCGCCACGCATTTTTCGTCCCGTAACGAAAGGAGGCAGCATGAACCTCACCATCACCGGCCATCACCTCGAAGTCACCCCGGCCATCCGCGAATACGTCGAAACGAAGCTCGACCGCGTGATTCGCCATTTCGACCACGTGACCAGCGTTTCCGTCATCCTGTCGGTGGAGAAGCTGCGACAGAAGGCGGAAGTCACGCTGCACGTCCGCGGCAAGGACATCTTCGTGGAAGCCGAAAGCGAGGACATGTACGCGACGCTCGACAACCTGATCGACAAGCTCGATCGCCAGGTGCTGAAGCACAAGGAGAAGTCCGGCGAACACACCCGTGAGGCACTGAAGCACCAGGCGGCAGAATGAAACGATTGCCCGCTGCCAGGGGCGTATAATCCGCGGCCTTGTTGCAGTGCAATCAACTTTTCCGGCGCGGCGACCGTTAACCTCGGTACCGCGCCCGCCGCGTGTTCGGAGTAGCCCCTGACATGACGCTCATCGCAAAGCTGTTGCCCGTTTCGAACATCTGCCTCGGCCTCGACGCCAGCAGCAAGAAGCGTGTGTTCGAACAAGCCGGCCTGCTTTTCGAAAACAACCAGGGCATCGCCCGCAGCCAGGTCTTCGACAGCCTGTTCGCGCGCGAAAAGCTCGGTTCGACCGGCCTCGGCCAGGGTGTGGCCATTCCGCATGGCCGCATCAAGGGCCTGAAGGAAGCCATCGGCGGCTTCGTGCGACTGGAAAACCCGGTCGCTTTCGACGCGCCGGACGGCCGCCCGGTCAATCTTCTGTTCGTGCTGCTGGTCCCGGAGCAGGCGACCGAACTGCATCTGCAGATCCTGTCGGAGCTGGCACAGATGTTTGCCGACAAGGCCTTCCGCGAACAGCTGATGCAGGCCGCCGACGTACCCGCCATCCATACCCTGTTCACAGCCTGGCAGCCCGCGCATGCGGAAACTCAGCGTCGCGCGGCTGTTTGAGGACAATCGCGACCGGCTGCGCCTGCAATGGCAGTGCGGCAGCGGTGAAACGCTGATCGTCGCCGACCAGATCGGCCTGTCGCCAGCCGACCTCGTCGGTCACCTGAACACCATCCACACCCGACGCATACAGGTCGTCGGCGTGCCGGAAATCCTGTGGGCGGAGAGCGTCTCGACGCGCAAGGTCGAGGACATCGTCGATACTCTGCTCGACGCCCGCCCGCCTGCCTTCATCGTCGCGGATGGCGCCGATCCGCCGCCCACCATCCGCAGCGGCTGCGCCAGCCGCGGCATTCCGCTGATGACCACGCAGCGCAGCGCCGCCTCGGTCATCGATCAGCTGCGCGCCTATCTTGCGCGTGAACTGGCGGACCAGACCACGCTGCACGGCGTGTCGATGGACGTGCTGGGCATGGGTGTGCTGATTACCGGCGATTCCGGCGTCGGCAAGAGCGAACTGGCGCTGGAACTGATTTCGCGCGGTCACGGCCTGGTGGCCGACGATTGCGTCGACATTTCGCGCATCGCGCCCAATGTGCTCGAAGGACGCTGCCCGGAACTGCTGAAGGACTTCCTCGAAGTGCGCGGGCTGGGCGTCCTGAATATCCGCACCGTATTCGGCGAAACCGCCTGTCGACGCAAGATGAAGCTGCAACTGGTCGTACATCTGCAGAAGCAGGTGACCGGCCTGCCCGAAGCCACGCGCATGCCGCTGGACAACGAGGTGATGGACATCCTCGGCGTGAAGATACGCAAGGTGGTCATTCCGGTCGCCGCTGGCCGCAACCTGGCGGTGCTGGTCGAGGCCGCCGTGCGCACCACGATACTGAGTTTCCGCGGCATCGATTCGACGCTCGAATTCGTCGAACGCCAGCGCCGCGCCCTGGGCGGGGAGGACGGCTGACCCGGCGACTGTACATGATGATGACATATGCATAACATGCACGACGGCAGCCCGCCCGGGCTGCCGTCGGTATTGTCATTTCATGCTGCACAGCCAGGAGCTCAGTCATGCCGAATACCCGCCGTACGCTCAGCTGCACACTCTTCAGCATCACCTTGCTCGCCACCTTCCCGCATGCCGCCGTCGCCGGCCCGCAGCAGGACAGGATGCGTGCCTGCAACAAGGAGGCGAAGGAAAAGTCGCTGAAGGGCGACGAGCGAAAGACCTTCATGAGCAGCTGCCTGTCGTCCGGAAAGAGCGAGGCGACACGGACAGCAGAGGCGTCCGACGATGCTGCAGCGCGCAAGAAGCAGTGTCGCGCCGAAGCCAGCGCCAAATCGCTGAAGGGTGACGAGCGCAAGGCCTTCATCAGCGAGTGCTCGAAGACCTGAACCCGGCAGCATCGACCCGCCCCCGGTGGCGGGTCGCACCTGCTTTCGTGCGCTATGCAACAAGACGTCCCCGAAAGGCGCGCCGGGCCTGCCGGACAGGCAAAAACCTTTTGGTATAGTCGATCGTCTTCGAACGTCGGAGTTGCCCGATGTTGCGCGACCGATTCCTGCGCCCCGCACTGCTTGCCACCGCCCTCGCCATCGCGGCCCCCTGCGCCCTTGCCTTCAGCTTCTCCGAGGACGCGAAGAAAGACGCCGCCGCGGACGAGCAAGCCCGTGCCGCCGCTGCCGCGCACGTGTTGTCGCTGCCGCCGGCCTGCCTCGACGAACTGCGGCGCCGGAAAATCATGATCGTGATGGGCGAGCGGACCGGCGAAGGGGTCACTGCCGAGCAGGCCCGTTTCAGTCCCCATTTCAACTCGATCAACAAGCGCCTGCTCAAGCACGGCATCCGCACCTATTCCCAGCAGGAAATCCGCGCGCAGATCGCGCAGGCCGAGGTCGACGCCTACTTCCGCAACGATCCGGACGCAGCGGTGGCCGCATCGAAGAAGATGGGTGCGCAGCTGGTGATGCGCGGCACGATCGACTCCCGTTCGGCGATCAACCCTGTGCTGCGCATTCCTGAGGTCTATGTTTCGATTGCGTACGTACTGATGACCCCGGGCGGAAAGCTGATTTCCGAAGCCAGCGCGAAAGCCGAATCGTATTCCGGCAGCGACACGCTCGGCATGGCCGGCACGCTGATCGAAGAACAGGCCGACGCCGTCGTCAGCACGCTGCTCAGCGGCTACTGCGCGGCCAATCCGCCCGCAAGCGGCAAGAAGAAAAGCAAATAGGCACCGCGCGGCCCGACCGCGCGGACACATAACGGGGCGCAGGCGTCCCAGCAATCTTCAGAGAAAGGGACCTCCATGAACTTCACCTTGCATCGCGCACTGAAATCCGCGGCATTCGCCGCCGCCGTCGGCAGCCTGCTGCCGCTGGCGTACGCCCAGCCCACGTTCGAAAGCGCTTCGCCGACCGCTGGCGACAGCGTGTCGCAGAAGGCCAACGAAAGCGCCGACAAGGCGATGTACAAGGCTGTCGAATACAGCAACAAGAACAAGCCGGGCCCCACGGTGGTCGTCGTGCCGGGCGAGATCAAGAGCAACAACGCCACGTTCACGCAGAAATTCGCGTCGAACAACATCGCCGATTTCGGCGAACTGGAACTGTCGCAGGCCAACTTCAAGGTGCTCGAACGTTCGGACATGGGTCCGCTGCTGAACGAGTTCCAACTGGCCTACTCGATGGGCGACCCCGGCTCCGCGCGCAAGATGCTGCAGAAGGGCAAGTTCAAGACGACCAAGTACGTGGTCAAGTTTGACATCCTGAAGGCGGAGCAGGTGGCCGCCGCGAAGGAAGGCGTCAGCGGCCGCACGCTCGGCAACATCATTGGCATCCTCGGCGGCAGCCGCGGCAGCTACGCCGCCGGCGAGGCGGTCGGCTCGGTCGAGACGGGTGCGGCCGCCGGCGTCTGGATCATCGGCATGCGCTACAAGATCATGGACGCCAACACCACCGAGCAGCTGGCGCAGGGCTATACCGAAGAGAAGATGGAAGTGGGCGCCAAGGGCAGCTCCATCCTCGGCGTGTCCAGCAGCCAGGAAGGCGGCATCACGCTCGACGGCATGGTGCAGCGCCTGGTGCAGAAGTCGGTCTGGGAAATCGACGCCAAGTACAAGTAATTCCCCGCAACGCCGCCGGAGCACGCCTCGTGAGCATTCCTGCCAGACTGGGCAAGTACGACATCCTGCGCGAACTGGGCCAGGGCGCGATGGGTATCGTCTATGAGGGGCGTGACCCGGTGATCGATCGCCGGGTCGCCATCAAGACGCTCAAGCGCGAACAGCTGGAACGCAGCGAGGCGGACGAGGTGATCGCGCGCTTCAAGCGCGAGGCACAGGCGGCCGGCCGGCTCAACCACCCGAACGTGGTGGCCATCTACGAATATGGGGAAGAGGCGGACGGTACCGCCTTCATCGCGATGGAGTTCGTGCAGGGACGCGAGCTGAAGGATGCCTTCGACTCCGACGAGCGCATTCCGCTGTCCACCGTCGGCCGCGTCATGGACCAGCTGCTCGACGCGCTGGAGCACGCCCACCGCAACGGCGTCACCCACCGCGACATCAAGCCGGCCAACATCATCCTGCTCGCCGACGGCACGGTGAAGGTGGCCGACTTCGGCGTTGCCCGCATCGAATCGTCGAACCTGACCCAGGCCGGCACCGTGATGGGCACGCCGTCCTACATGTCGCCCGAACAGTTCATGGGACAGACGGTGGACGGGCGCAGCGACCTGTTCTCGGCCGGCGTCGTGCTGTACCAGCTGCTGACCGGCGAGAAGCCCTTTACCGGCGCGCTCACCACCATCATGCACAAGGTGCTGAAGGAAGATCCGCCCTGGCCGTCGGTGCTGAACGTCCATGTGTCGCCGCGCATCGACGCCGTGGTCAAGCGGGCGATGGCCAAACGGCCGGAGGACCGCTTCCAGAGCGCCGCCGAATTCCGCCGTGCACTCGACGCGGCGCTGTCGGCGCCGGTTGCCGACGACGACGCCACCGTCGTGAGCCTGGACGACGGAGACGCCACGGTGCTGTCGGCGACGCCGGACGCGACATTGCAGACCGCGCGCATGCCGGCGCCGCCAGCGGTCGAGCCCGCGCCGCCCCCCCAGCCCGAACCGGCAACGGCACGCACGACGGCCGAAACGGCGTCTCCAGCCACGCCGCCGGTGGCGGCAAAGCGCAATCCGATGCTCATCGCGGCCGGCGTCGCCGCGCTGCTGATCGCCGGCGGTGCCTGGATGTACCTCGGTGGCGGCTCCGAGCCGACCCCGTCCGCACCCACGCCCGCGCCGCTCGCAGCCGACACGGCCCCCGTCGCCGTAGCGCCACCGCCGGCGGCACCGGCGGCAGCGCTGGATCCGGGTGTCGCCATCATCAGCGCCATCGGACTGGCCGATCCCGGCGACCCCAGGCTGGCCAATGATCGCAACGCGCTGAACCAGGCCATGCGCGACGACGCGCGCCGCCAGATACTGGAAAAAGCGGTTGCGCTGTTCGTCGACCCGAAGTCGGTGAACGCGCACTACGACGTACTGCAGTCGCGCCTGCTCGACCGCAGCGGCGACTTCATACAGGCGGTGCTGGAAGAAGGTCCGGCGCAGCTGGGCAAGGACGGTCTGATGTCCGGCGAAGTGCGCGCCGCGGTGCGCGTACGCCAGGTGCAGAAGTCGCTGAACCAGATGTCGCAGGAGGAACGGGTCGAGTTCATCCGCAACAACGGCGACCCGAAGATCGCGGTCGCCGTGTCGTCGTTGTGGCCGGACGGCGATCCGACCGTTCCTCCCCTGCGTTCGCAACTGGCCGAGAACACATTGAAGCAGCACATCCAGGGCTTCGGCTTCCGCACCTGGAACGACGAGGCCGGCACCGGTCAGAACGCCGACTTCGCGATCGACGGCGAAGTGCGCTTCAAGCGGCTGAGCGTCAGGCTGGCGGCATCCGGCCTGGTCATCGACAAGGTCGTGTTGACCTCATGGACGGTGCGCTGCACCGACCGCAAGTCCGGCGAAGAGGTCTATCTGAACACCGAGGTGCCGGAAGGCACCAGCTGGACGTCCGAAGAGAAGGCGCTGGCCGACATCGGCAAGCGCGTCGGCGAGCAGTTCAGCCGCGAGTTCTTCCTCAGCCACTTCCATTTCACCGCCCGCAAAGTGGCGCTGCAACTTACCGGCCTGCCGGGCGAGGAAGTCGCCGGCTCGCTGCTGCGAGAAATCGCGTCGCTGCGTGCCGTGCTGGCAACCGAAGTGAAGTCGCTGGGCAGCGAGCGTGCGGAGTTCGTGGTCGACATGTCGGGCGGCCTCGCCGACGCCGGCCAGAACGTGCAGGCCGGCATTCTGATGCCGCTTTCGCGCAAGCTGGGCCGCAACTGCCTCAGCGTCGCGTCGAGCACGCCCGACGCCGTGACGCTCAGTTTCGACCCGGCCTGCGCCGCGCCGGACATGGTGGCGAAGCTGCAGACCCTGCCACCGGCCGGACTGATGGAAGCCGCGCCGTCGCGACGTGAAGCGGTGGTGCACAGTCCCGAACTGCGCAAGCGCATCAGCATCTGACCGCCGCGGGCCGCCGTGCCAGCCGGCGGCGACCGCGGAACCACGCTTCAGGTGCCAGTAAGGGCTACGCCCCTCACTCCAGCACTTCGAAGCTCATCAGGTCGATGCCCTGCTCGAGCGCGCTGTGGCCGAAGCCGATGGTGCCCTGGCCGCGCAGGATGATCTCCTCGCGCTTGAGTACCACCTCGTTCTCGCCCTCGATGCGCAGGAAAGTGCCGTTGGTGCTCTGGTCGACCAGCACGAACTTGTCGCGCCGGCGCTCGATGCGCGCGTGATTGCGCGAGGCGCGCTGGTCCTTGATCACCACCTCGTTGCTCATGTCGCGGCCCAGGGTGAGCGGGCCGTGCGCGTTGTCCACCGTCAGTTCGGTATCGCGGTAGCGCACCAGCAGTCGCGCCACGTTATAGGTGGCGACGATGCTCGATGCCTTCATCGTCAGGTCGGCACCCTCCTGCCACAGCACTTCGCAGACGCGCACGTCCTCGGCCTTGCCCTTCACCGTCAGCGCATCGATCTCGCGCACCTCCGGCCCCATCGACAGCGTCACCGCAGCCAGCGTTTCGGCGGTGGTGATGATCTGCCCGGCCTTGGCCAGGCCCGCCATGCGCGCCGCCGTGTTGACGGTGTCGCCAAACACGTCGTCGTTCTCCTCGATTGCCGGCCCGAAGTGGAAGCCGACGCGGATCGCCAGCTTGACGCCCGACACCGGCGGCAGATCGGTCACCCGATGCTGCATCTCACAGGCGGCCTGGATGCCGGCGTCGGCATTGGGGAAGGTGGTCATGACCTCGTCGCCGATGGTCTTGATCACCTTGCCGCCATGCCCGTCAACCACGCGCCGCATGCGGTTGAGGCAGCGTTCCACGGCGCGCAGCGCTTCGGCGTCGCCCAGCCTCTCGTAGAGCCGGGTACTGCCGGAGACGTCGGCGAACAGCACGCACACAGATGTAGGTTGGGAACTCATGGCAGGCCGGGTGGCATAGGGCTTCAACGTCAGGGCCCGAGGTCAGTACTGCAACGTCAGGCATTTACGTCATTTTACAATTACCGACGATATACGTGCGGCGACGCGCCGGCAATCCGACGAAGGTCTGACGGATGCGTCACAGGTGCACGCTGCGCCCGCCATCGACGGCGATGATCTGGCCGGTGATGTAGGGCGCATCCTCGATCAGGAAGCGTACCGTACGTGCGATGTCCTGTGGGTCGCCTTCGCGCTGCAACAGGGTATGCCGCACGATGCGCGCACGTTCTTCCGGATCGAACAGGTCGTTCTCGGGCCACTGGATGGGGCCCGGCGCCACGCCGTTGACGCGCACCCGCGGCGCCAGATCGATGGCCAGCGCCCGGGTCAGCGTCGCCAGCGCGCCCTTCGAGGCGCTGTAAAGCGCATAGCCCGGCAGCGGTCGGTCGGCGTGGATGTCGGCAATATTGACGATGCAGCCGCCCGTATCGCGCAGCGCCGGCGCCGCCGCCTGCGACAGGAAGAGCGGCGCGCGGAAATTGCTGCCGGTCAGGTCGTCCCAGTCGCGCTGCGTGATGGTGCCGATCGGCGTCGGGTAGAAGGACGATGCGTTGTTGATCAGTGCGTCCAGCCGCCCGAACTTAGCCAACGTCTTGTCGACCAGTTCGGGCAGACGGGCGGTATCGAGCAGATCGGCCGACAGGCAGCAGGCGCTTTTCGCGCGGCGCGCATTGAACTCGTCGAGCAACAGCAGCGCCTCTTCCGCCGACTGCCGGTAGTGGATGGCCACCCGCCAGCCGGCGTCGTGCAGCGTGCGCGCCATCTGCGCGCCAAGGCGCCGCGCCGCGCCGGTGATCAGTGCAACCTTGCCGTTTTCCATCGCTTTCCTGTCCGCCTGTTTGTCTGTCGCGACGCGATGTCGCATTATCGCGGACCCCGCGACCGGACACCCGTGCCATGTCACTGCCCCAGCCCGATTCAGACGCCGTCGAGCACAGCCAGCGCCTGCTCGGACAGATCCGCGACGAGATCGCCCGCACCGGCTGGATGCCGTTCAGCCGTTACATGGAGTGCGCGCTGTACGCGCCGGGGCTCGGCTATTACAGCGGCGCGCTGCAAAAGTTCGGCCGCGACGGCGATTTCGTCACCGCGCCGGAGCTGACGCCGCTGTTCGGCCGCAGTCTCGCCCGCCAGCTGGCGGAGCTGATGGCGCTGAGTGCGCCCCACCTGATCGAGGCCGGCGCCGGCAGCGGTCGCCTCGCCGCCGATCTGCTGGCCGAACTCGACCGCCTGGGCGCCGTACCGCAGAGCTATCGCATCCTCGAACTGTCGGCCGATCTGCGCGCCCGCCAGCAGGCGCTGATCGCCGCCGAACTGCCGCATCTGAGCGCACGCGTAAGCTGGCTGGACAGTCTGCCGGACGCGTTTGACGGCGTCGTGATCGGCAACGAGGTGCTCGACGCGATGCCGGTCGAGCGCCTGCACAACGCGGCCGGCCGCATCGAACAGGCGGGGCTGGCGCTCGACCCGTCCGGGCAGCCGGCGCTGGACTGGCGCCCCGCGCCCGCCGCGCTGGCCGACGCAGCGCACGCGCTCGGATTCACCGACGGCTACGACAGCGAAATCAACTTCGCCGCCCGCGCCTGGGTGGCCGAGTGGGCGCAACGCATCGGCCGTGGCGCGCTGCTGCTGATCGACTACGGCTTCCCGCAGGCGGAGTACTACCACCCGGATCGGCGCAGCGGCACGCTGATGTGCCACTACCGCCACCACGCCCACACCGACCCACTGTGGATGCCTGGTCTGAACGACCTGACCGCGCACGTCGATTTCACCGCCATCGCCCAGGCCGCCTTCGACGCCGGTATGTCGCTGGCCGGCTACACCAGCCAGGCGAACTTCCTGCTGAATTGCGGCGTGCTCGAACTGCTGGACCGCGACGCCGACGCGCTGAGCCGGGCGAAGCAGAATGCCGCCTTGAATCAGCTCACCTCGCCAGCCGAAATGGGCGAGCTGTTCAAGGTGATCTGCATGACCCGCGACATCGATGCGCCGCTGACCGGCTTCCTGCGCGGCGACCGCAGCCACACGCTGTAGCGCTTTTCAGAAACCGATCTTCTTCTGCCGCGTCGCGCGTCCCGCTTCGAGGTCGGCCGGCAGCAGGTGGTCGCGGTGCGCCAGCTTGGCGTTGCCGAACGCGGCCAGCAGCACCTTGCGCATGTCGCGCGGCGGCACGCCGGCCAAGCGGTCGATCACGTCTTCCGGCGCCTCCGGCGCGAAGCCCCAGTCGTGCGCGGCCACCAGTTCCTCGTACAGCGTGCGCGCGATGATGCAGGCCTGATCGTGATCCGGCCGCGGCACGGTGTACACATTCATCCGGCTCAGGATGGGTTCGGGAATCGAACGCTCGTCGTTGGCGGTGGACACCCACATGATGTGGCTGGCGTCGATGTCGACCTCGACGAATTCGTCCTTGAACTGACGCGCGGTGTCCTGTTCGAGCAGGCCGTACAGCGCGCCCATCGGGTCGTAGCGCGCGTCGCCGCCGGCCTTGTCGACCTCGTCCAGCACCACCAGCGGGTTGGCGTAGTCGCCGCACACCAGCGCCTGCGCCACCTTGCCCGGCTTGGCGTGCGACCACTGCGACGAGGCGCCGCTCAGTATCCAGCCGGCGGTCAGCGAGGACATCGACACGAATTCGAAGCCGGTGCCGAGCACATTGGCCAGCTGGCGCGCGAAATGGGTCTTGCCGATGCCCGGCTCGCCGAGCAGCAGGATGGGCGTGAAGTTCATCGGTTCGTTGCCGGCCACCGCCAGCGCCAGATAGCGCTTCAGGTCGTCCAGCACCGGCGTGAAGTTCGGGCAGCGGGCATACAGCGGATCGAGGCCGTCGAAGGAGGACGGCTTGACCACGTAGCGCACGCCGCCCAGCGTCTTCATCTTTCCGTAGAAGGCGGTCAGCGCTTCGTTGCGCGCGCCGCTGCCGGACTCCATCGCCCGGTCCACATCACCCACGTCGTAGATTTCGCGGCATTCCGCCAGGGGAATCCGAATGTCCGCCCCGTCCATGATGGCTCGCCTCCTGCTGTCCGTCACATGATTCAACGTCTCGTCCGACCGGAAACTGAACGGCCGGCACACACCCGACTGAAACGAAGCATCATCCGCGCCACGTCACATCGGTGACGGCACGATGAGCTTGGCCAGCGTCGGGAAACGGCTGGGCTGGCCGAGCAGCAGTCGCACCAGCTCGTCCAGCCATTCGCTGCCGCGGTCCTCGGCCGGCGGCACGTAATCGACCAGGCCGAAGCGCTCGACGTTCTGCAGCGTCAGGCGCAGCGTGAGCGTCCGGTAGTCGGCATTCAGTTCGACCCGGCCGCGCACCTCGGGCGCGACGTCGAAAATCTGCGCGCGCAGCCGGTTCAGTTCGTCGCGCGCCGGCTGCTCCTCGAAGCGCAGGCCGTGCTCGCGCAGCGCCAGACGCAGCGCATCAGCCGCCAGCGGATCTCGCTCGCAGCGCAGCACCGCCTGCCCGCGCAGCAGCCAGGACATGGATACGCGCACCAGCTGGTCGGGCGCTTCGGCACCGCGGTTGCGGGTGTTCACATCGGACGCCTGCCAGGCCAGACCGCGCAGCACGCCGAGCCCGAGCAGCGGGTAATCGCGCGCCACCTGCGGCTTGATCACGTTGAGCTGGGCGCTCAACTGGGTGAAGTAGTCGCGCACCAGCAGCAGGCGGTTCGACAGTGCCTGTTCCGCTTCGGTGCGGACCGCACGCTCGCCACGCTGCATCTGCGCCGTGTGCGCACGGATGCGCTGCGCCTCGCCGGCAAGATCGGCCAGCAGCGACGACGCTGCCGCGGCCGGCGGATCGGCGGGCGACAGCGCTGCGCGTTGCACGGCCGGCGCCGGTGTCGGTGGCGCCTGCAGCGGCGCCGGCATTTCGTGCAGCGTGGGGAAGGCAACGGCAGGCGGCGCCTGTTCGCGCAGCGGTCGCTGCGCCGAGGCGGACGCTGCCTGCCCGATCGACGGCTGCGGTGCGCCGCGCGCGGCGAAGGCGTCGATGTCGGCCGCCAGTTCGGCCAGCACGTCCTCGACCGGCGCCTTCGGTCTGCCCGACTGCCCGCGCCGCAGGATGGGCGCCGGCCCGGTATCGACCGGCAGCACGTCGGGCAGCGGGTCTGCGTCGCGTGCGACCGGCGCGGCTTGCACGCCGCGCAGCGCCTCGGCCAGCGCCGACGCATCGGCATAGCGCTCGATCGGCGACTTCGCCAGCGCCTTCATCACGACCATGTCGAGATCCGGTGGCACGTCGGGATCGATCGCACTGGGCGTTGGCGTCGGTGCGTAGGCGATGTTCTCCAGCACCGTAGACAAGGATCCGGTCAGCGGCGAGCCGAAAGGCGGGCGGCCAGCCAGCATTTCGAACAGGATGGCGCCGAGCGAGAACACGTCGGAGCGCGCATCCGGCGGCAGGCCCTGAACCTGCTCCGGCGACAGGTACTGCGGCATCGCCGGCAGTGCGTCCGGCGACGGCGAGGGCAGCGCGAAATCGGTGACGAACACGCGTCCGTCGCCATCGACCAGGATGTTCGACGCCTTCAGCCCGCCATGCACGATGCCGGCGGCGTGCGCATGGGCCAGTGCATCGGCCGCCTGGCTGCCGATGCTGCGCACCCAGTCGAAGGCCATGCGCGGCAGCGCGTCGAGCAACTGACGCAGCGAGCGCGCGTCCAGCCGCTCGACCGCCGCCCAGGGCTGCCCGTCGTCGGCCACGCCCTGTTCGATGATGCGGACGATGCCCGGGTGCTGCAACGAGGACGTGGCAAGCAGGCTTTCACCCAGCTTGCGCACGTAGTGCGCGGGGTCGGCGGCGAGATCGGTACGGAAGGTCTTGATTGCCAGCAATCGGCCGCTGCCGGCCTCGGTGGCTTCGAATACGGCGCCGCGCTCGCCGCGACCGATTTCGCGGCCGAGCACGTAACGCCCCAGCTTGCGCACGGCATCGCTCATGCGGACTGCTCCACAGGGCGGAGGCCGCAGCGCGCGGCAGGCATCGGACGGGAGACTGGAACAGGGGTGCAGGCCATGAGCGCGATATTACCCGCGCCGGCTGCGCAATATGCAGGATCGGAATGCGAACCGGTACATCGGCGCGAACGAAGACACGTGCCCTGCGGCATGTGTCTCGCGCCTCATCCGGTCAGACCCGCTTACTCCTGGCTGCGGTAGATGTCGCGCAGGAAGGCGTCGGGATCGGCCACGGCGCTGCGCTGGCGTACCGCCTGCACGCGACGGCCGGCTGCGGCGGCTTCGAGCTGCGGCAGCCAGCCCGCGTTGAGCACTTCGTCTCCGTAGTCCTGGGCGCGGCCCAGCGACTTCCCGGTCATGAAATCGAACAGATCCATCTTTCTCTTCCCGTACCCGACACCATGGCTAACGGCGGACAGCACTGCCGGCTTGAATCGCGCGAAGGGTCGATACGCGCACGCATCGAAACTTCACAAACCCACGCTGCAGCACCTGCGTTCGCGGCCTCGTGAAAAGCTCTTGGCAAGCTTTTGTCGGCCGTCTTGCTGGACTACTCTGGAGAGGTCTGACCTCCTCCCCGCACACATGTTTCATCACGGCATCGCGCTACTGATCGCACTGTTTGCTTACGGCACCGTTACAGCCGGCGACGGTCCGCTGGCGAACCAGGCAGCGATCGACGCCGCACGTGCGCGCTGGGAAGGATCGCCGCAGGCCGGCTGGCTCGCGCGCATCCTGCCGCCCTCGCTCGACGCCGCCTCGCTGCCGGAACCCGGTTCGCGCGGCGCCGCGTTGCTGGCGCGCTACTGTGTTCAGTGCCACCACGTTCCGAATCCGGCCATGCATCACCCGGACAAGTGGCCGAAGATCGTCGACCGCATGGTGGTGCGCATGCGCGGACACGGAAACCGTGGGGCGCTGATGAAGGACATGATGGGCGGCGTCAAGGCGCCGGACGAGGAAGAAGTACACATGCTGATCGGCTACCTGCGACGTAATGCACAGAAGCCGATCGATGCTGCACGCTATCCCGACCTCGATACGCGCGGTCGCAGCTTCCGCGACGCCTGCGACCAGTGCCACGTGCTGCCGGAACCGTCGAGCCGCACCGCTGGCGAGTGGCGACGCGTGGTCGCGCGGATGGAGAGGAATATGGCGTGGATGAACCGCGTGGTCGGCTCGCGGGCGATGCCGGGCGAGCCGCAGTTGCGCCTGCCCGACATCCTGGCCTATCTGCAGCAGCACGCCGCACCGGCACGCCGGGGTTCGTGACCGCGGGCGTTCGGTCCGCCGCGTGACGGACCGATGTCAGCCGGTCAGGCGCCGGCGTTGCAGCCCTGGGCTTCTGGCTGCACCGCCGACAGGGCGCCGGGCAGCCAGTCGAGCATGCGTTGCGCCACCTTGCGCCAATCGGCCTCCAGCATCATGCCGTGCCCCATGCCCGGGAATACGTGCGCCGGCACACCGAGCGCGCGCGAGGTCATTTCGGTCAGCGCCGGCGGGATGATGGGGTCGCACTCGGCGCCCAGCACCAGCATCGGCGGGCGATGCATGCGCGCCGGCTGCGGCAGGTTGAACAGCGTCATGTCCCAGATCACCCGCGCCGATTCAGGCTGTATGCGACGCGACATCTGCTGCAGACGCTCCATCGACACCGGCTGTGCGAACAGTGCATCGCGCAGCGCCTCGATCGAAGGACCGCTTCCGGCAAACAGGTTATTCAGCTCGGTCATCAGATCGGGCTTGCGCATGGCCAGCCCGACCGCCGACGCCCACAGTCCCTGCGGCGGCACCGACGCCATCAGCACGGCAGCGGGCACCTGTCTCACCTCGAGACACTTCTGTACCACCATACCGCCCATCGAATGTCCGATCAGCACCGGCGGCGTGTCGAACTGGTCCAGCACGTCGAGCACGTCGCGCACGTAATCGTCGAGACTGATCAGATCGAGATACTCGCGACCGGGGCTGCCGCCGTGGCCGGACAGCGACAGCGCGTGCGCCTCGTAGCCCGCTTCGGCAAAACAGGGCAGGAAGTGCTCGTCCCAGCACCAGGCGGCCGTGTAGGCGCCATGCACGAACAGCAGCGGCACCGGCCGCGACCTGACGTGAGGCGTGCGGGTAATGACTTCCAGTGGTCCGTGACGCTTCATCATTGTTATTCGCTCCTGCAGGTTCCCGACACTGTAACCTGAAGCATGTATCGGGCCGGCAACCACGACACGGAAATACTCAGACTGCGACGGTCCGGGTGGCAGCCCTGCCAACCGGCTCGGTCAACATTACGGCGGCCGCAGAGGACCCGACCGCGCCGTTCGCCCAATGCGACTCGCGGAACCATTTTTCAAGGGCTTCGGCCGGAATCGGCTTGCTGATGAGATAGCCCTGGGCGAGATCGCAGCCGAGCAGGCGCAGCCTCTCCAGCACGCCTTCGCTCTCGACCCCTTCCGCCGTCACCTTCAGGCCCATGTTGTGCGCCAGTTCGATTGTCGAACGTACGATGATTTCGTCGTTCGGATTGTCGAGCAGGTGCATCACGAAACTGCGGTCTATCTTCATCTCGCTGACCGGCATCTGCCGCAGGTAGGACAGCGACGAATAACCGGTGCCGTAATCGTCGATCGACAGCGCGCAGCCGGTCTCGCGCAGCACCTGCAGATTGGCGAGCGCGCGCAGCGGATCGTCGAGCACCGCGCTTTCGGTGATTTCGAGCGTGATCAGGCGCGCCGGACAGCCATGGCGTTCCAGCATGCCCGCGAACAGCGCCGGAAGTTCCGGGTTCAGCAGGTCGCGTGCGGAAATGTTCAGCGACACGTTCACCTCCAGCCCCTGCCGCAGCCACTGCCCGCACTGACGGATCGCCGCGTTCATCACCCACAGCGTGATCGCCTTGATGTAGCCGGTCTGCTCGGCGAAGGGAATGAACTCGTAAGGCGGCACGAAACCGCGCGTCGGGTGTATCCAGCGAACCAGCGCCTCGACGTGGTGAACCGCGTCCGGCGCGGTCGCCACCTTGGGCTGGTAATAGAGCACCAGTTCGTCGCGCTCGACCGCCAGCCGCAGCTCACTCAGCAGCGACAGCCGCTCGACGTTCTGGTCGTGATGTCTGGGGTCGTAGATCTCGGCCATCGTGTTGTGACGCTTGGCCAGATACATGGCCACATCGGCGTGCCGCAGCAGCGACTGCGCATCGTTGCCGTGCGCCGGGCAGGCCGACACGCCCATGCTGGCGCTGACGTCGACCATCTGGCCGTCGAGGTTCATCGGCCGGTTCATCGCTTCGGCGATGCGGTGGGCCACGCTCAGCGCCTTCGACGCGTCGGCGCCCGGCAGCATGACCGCGAACTCGTCGCCACCCAGCCGTGCCACCTGATCGCGCACGTCGCGCAGCGTTTCGCGCAGCCGTCGCGCCACCTCGCGCAGCAGCAGGTCGCCCAGTTCGTGTCCCAACGTGTCGTTCACCATCTTGAAACGGTCCACGTCGAGGCACACCACGGCCAGGTCGCTGTTGTCGGCGGCCGCTGCGCGCAGGGATTCTTCCAGCCTTTCGGTGAAGTAGGCGCGATTCGGCAGGCCGGTCAGCACATCGTAGTAGGCCAGTTCGCTGATGCGCGTCTCGCGCAGCGAGATGGCGTCGGTCATGTGCACGAAGGCATTGGCGAGCTGGCCGATCTCGTCGCCGCGCGCCACCGCCGGTGGCGCGCCGTACTCGCCGGATTCGACACGGCGCGCAAATTCCGCCAGCCGGACCACCGGCGAGGCGATCGAACGGCCCATGAAGGCACTCACGGCAAGCGCCAGCAGCGTGCCGATCAGCGTAAGTCCGGTCCAGTCGCGGTACAGCCGGTTCCACGGTGCCAGCGCGCGCTCCAGCGACAGTTGCAGCACGGCGCCGACCTGCTGCTGCGGGCCGGCGTCGATCGGATGCATCAGGCTGACGTAATCGCGGTCGCCGAGCGTCAGCGCCTCCTCCTGCAGGGCGCCGTTCGCCGACAACTCACCAAGCAGCGCACTCTGCAGCGGCTCGTTCAAGGTGCTCGACGCCAGCATCCACCCCTTGTCGCCACTGCGTCGCACGAAACTGACTTCGAGGCCGGTCACACCCTTCAGGTCACTGGCCAGGCTCTTGTCCACGCTGAAGCCCATCACCACCCAGCCGACCGGCACCGGCGCCATCACCGGCACCACGACCAGCTGGTAGAGCATGCCGGAGACCACGGCGAACCCGCCGCTGTGTGCGCCGCTGCGCGCGCCCTCGATCAGCTGGCGCAGGCGCTCGGGCGTGCGCCCCGGATTGAAGGACGAACTGGCAACGATGGACTCGTCGAGCGCCAGCAGCAGCATCACGTCGGCACGGATGCGCCCGCCGTGGTTCGCCAGCGCCGATTCGATCGTTTCCCTGTCCTGGCTGAGCAGGGCCTCGCGGAAACCGTAGTCCGCCGCCAGCACGCGCGCCGCCTGGGTCAGCTGCGACGCCCGTTCGTCGAGCAGACGCGCGAACACGCGGTCGCCCGTCTTCAGGTCCGCCTGGGCATCGGCCATCGCGCTGCCGCGGCCGATCTCGCCGAACAGCAGCAGCCCGCCGATCTGCGTGACCAGCAGCAGCGCGGCGCACCAGGCCGCGATCTTCCATTTGAGGCTGAACCGCATCGACTCAGAGCCTCAGTTCGACCTTGACCATTTCGGTCTGGTCGCCGGCGATGCGTAGCGGCCGCGGCGGAATGTCGGGCATGCCGAGGCGACGCGGATGCCACAGCTGAAGCTGATAGTCGCCGGTCGGCACGTCGGCGATGCGGGCCACGCCGTCGGTTTGCGAAATCGCCGACCAGGGCGTATCGACCACGACGACGTAAGCCGCCATCTTGTCGTGGATGTTGCAGCCCAGCACGACGACGCCCGGTTTGTCGAAAACCACCGGCTTTTCAGGCTTACCGGCGTAGAGCTTCAGCTCGAACACCTTGGCCGCCGAGAAGGAATAGACGTGATGGCGCACCGTGTCGTTGTTCGGAAACTCGATCGCGGTGCCGGTCTGCACGACGCTGATCGCCGGCAGGAAGGTCTTGTTGCGCTGCTCGATCTGCGCCGGTCTGGCGGCAGGCAGGCCGGCGCGCGACACCGGAACCAGCGACACGACGACGCTGTCCAGCGCATTGCCCGATCCGTCGCCGGCCTTGATCGTGACCGTGGCGGCCCGTGCAGGCAGGACGGCGCTCGCCAGGACGACGGCGACGAACAGGGCACGACGGAAATGATGAAACACGATGACGGCGCAGGGCACGGCGGTTCGCTCTGATCGTTGACTGCCTAATTAACGGACATCGCCCCGGTCCCTTGAGGCGGGCATCTCATCCGACCGGGCGAGACGGACGAGACAGCTGTCTCAGGACCGGGCCTGAGCAGCCGTCATCAGGCCGGTGCACCATGCGGATCGCACCGTCGCGGCGCCCCGCACTCGAACAACGACATACGGATCCTCACGATGAAACATGCTTTCGCTTTTCCCGCCGCCGCGATCGGCGTCACCCTGCTCGCCACCGGCTGCGCCGGTCTGTCCGATGCCGGCGGCACGCCGCGCAAGGAAATCGTCCGCGCGGTCACGCAGTCGCACCATCTGGTCAGCTTCAATGCGGGGCAGCCCGGCCGGCTGCTGTCGGACGTCGCACTGAAGGGTCTGCCGGCAGGCGAAACGGTGCTCGGCATCGACTACCGCGTCGCCCGCGGCGAGCTGTATGCGCTTGGCAGCAGCGGTCGCGTGTTCCGGGTCGATACCGCGAGCGGCCAGCTGACGCCAGTGGGCAACGAGACATTCGCGCAGCCGCTGAACGGCCGCCAGTTCGGCTTCGACTTCAACCCGGCGGCCGACCGCATCCGCATCGTGTCCGACACACGGCAGAACCTGCGCGCCCACCCGGACACCGGCGCCCTGGTCGACGCCTCGCCCGATGCGCCGGGCCTGCAGACGGACGGCACGCTGCACTACGCCGCCGGCGACGCGAACGAGAAGGCGGCACCGCGGGTGGTCGCTGCCGGCTACACCTACAACAAGGACAACGAGAAGCTCACCACCAACTACGCGATCGACGCCGCCACCGGCGCCCTGGTGCGCCAGGGTTCGATCGAGGGCGAGCAGCCGGTGGTGTCGCCCAATCTGGGCAAGCTCTATACGGTGGGTTCGCTCGGCGTCGCCGGGGTGACCGACGCCCACTTCGACATCGCCGACCTGAACAACGCCGCTTTCGCCGTACTCGGCACGGCGAAGGAGGCCGCCGCGCAGTTCTACGAAATCGACCTGAAGACCGGCAAGGCGACACGCATCGGCAAGGTGGGTACCGGCGAAGCGCTGCGCGGCATCGCCATCGAGCCCTGACGCATTCTGCTCACCCGCGGCACCCTCATTCGTCGGCAAACTCGCAGTGGCCGGGCCCCAGCTCGGCCGCCTGCGTTGCCGCACGACGGGCCGCCGCGAACATCGATTCGGCACCGATGTAGCGCGCATCGGCGATGGCGATACCCACCGCGACCGGCACCGAAATGTCGCGCCCGCCGACGTTGAGCGGCGCCGACAGTTCCTGCACCAGCCGGCTGGCGAGTTGCGACACGGCCGGTATCACTTCGTTCGAGCCGGACAGCGCGCGGGCTGCCTCACCGGCGCGGAAATCGGTCAGCAGCACGGCGAACTGGTAGTTGTCGAGATAGGTGATTGCCGCCCCCGGGTAATTCACCGGGCGGAAGCGGCGCGCCACCGTGGCCAGTATCTGTTCCGCCGCCTCGGCGCTGCTGCTCATCACCGGCTCGGCCAGGCCGCTGGCGTCCACCCACAGCAGCGCGAAGGGGAGCTCGTTCACCTGTGACTGATGCAGCGTCCACGCCAGCAGCGCGTCGAAGATGGCGCGACTGGTCATGCCTGTGCGCGCCTCGAACCACATGCGCCGGCGCGCCTTCTCCTCCGCACCGCGGCGCTCACTGACGTCGGTGATGAAACCTTCGATCGCCAGCAGTTCGCCCTGCGACGAGAACACGCCGCGGCCCTGCTCCCACACCCAGATGTAGTTGCCGCTGACGTCGGCGATGCGGTAGGAAATCTGGTAGGGCTTGTGCTGCGCCAGATTGGCCTGCACCTGCGCCCACAGGAATTCGCGGTCCTCCGGGTGCACCAGGCTGCCGAAGGCCACGCGGTGGTTGTCTACCAGTTCCCAAGGTTCGTAGCCGATCAGGTCCACGCTGCCGTCGCTGACGAATTCCATCGTCCAGTCCGGATCATTGCGGCCGCGATACACCATGCCCGGCACGTTGGCGAGCAGCGTGTTCAGGTAGCGCCGGCTCGAACCCAGGTCTTCGCCGCGCCGGCGCCGCGTCACTTCGGTCATGGTGCCGACGACACCGAGCAGATCGCCGTCCGGCAGCGTGCAGGTCTGCGCGCGCAACATGACCCAGAACACGGTGCCGCTGCCATTCACCATGCGCACTTCGGTGTTCAGGTGATCGAGCTGCCCGCCGGCGACCGACAGCATGCCGCGGTCGACCGCGTCGCGATCTTCGGGATGGATGGCTACCGAAAGCAGCCGGCCCCGGCTGTCGGCCATGCTGCGGCCGGTGAGCCGCTCCCACGCGCGGTTCACGTAGGCGATGCGCCCCTCGGCGTCGGTCTTGAACAGCACCAGATCGAGCTGGTCGAGTACCAGCGACATCGAGTTCTCGACACCGTCGCGCACGGGTACGGCCGCGGCATCCGGGCTGAACTGGATCAGCAGGCTGCCGGGCACCGACGACAGCGGCGAAATGCTGGCGTGCATCTTGATCGCCCCCCCGTCGGAGCGCACCAGCCGCAGCACGCCCTCGGCGTCCGACGCGTCCTCGCCGCCGGCGATCGCCATCAGAGTCGCGAAGCGCGCGTGGTCGACCGGGTGCAGCAGGTTGGTGAAGGGCAGGCCGACCACTTGATCGCCGCGTCCGCGGTAGTTCAGCAGCGAGAGGAAGGCCTGGTTCGCAAAAGTGATCTGCTGCCCCTGAATCGTGACCGAGGGCGATGAAATGTTGTGGCACAGTTGACCCGCCCACTCCATCTGCTGCGCACTGGCCTCGGGCGGATGCGGGCGACCGACATACCAGGGCAGCCGGCGCGCCAGGCCGAGCATGGTGAGCCCGGCCAGCACGACGGCACCCGGCAGCGCATAGGCCGTCGCAGAGCCGTACCACGAACCGACCACTGCAGCGAACAGCAGCGCCAGTATCCAGGCTGAAAACACGTACAAAGTCATGGTGATCCGTTCTTTCTTCGGCCCCAGCGGGCGCTATCCCCTATATACCGGATTGGTCGCCACTCTGGCGGGCTGCGCGGTCGCCGCCGTGCTCAGCATCTGGGGCAGCGTCGAGATCGAACGCCAGTTCGAACAGGTGTTCGGCACGCTGGTCGACCTCTGTGCGCACAGCGCCGGCGACCGCGACTCGGCCGTCTGCGCCGCCTTCGCCAGCGTCGAACGCACACTGCTCGAACGCGTCGCCGTGATGCTGCTGCTGCAGGGGCTGTGCTTCGCCGTCATCGTCGCCGGCACCCTGCTGATCGCGCAACGCGCGCACCGTGTGCTGGTGCGGCGGACCGAATCGGCGCTGTCGCTGATGCCGGACAGCGCCCGCACGCGCGGCCGTGACGAGGTCGAACGCCTGGTCGACAGCCTGGCCGAACTGACGGCGCGCCAGGCGGGCTTCGAAGCCGAAGGCCGCTGGCGCCAGCAGGTCAGCGGCGAACAGCTGCGCCGCAAGAGCCAGGCCCTGCAGACGCTGCATCAGGTGGCGCGCATGTTCACCGACGGCGACGTGTCGGAATTCAGCCTGCGTAACGGTCTCGCCCTGCTCGAAACCTCGCTCGGCGCGCAAACCGCCGCGCTCTGCCTGAACACACCGGCACACAAGGCGCTGGGCACCGGGCCGCTGCTGTGCACCCGCGGCGAACCGGCCATCGTGCGCCAGCTCGGCGCCGAACAGAGCGCGCGCGAAGTCAGCGCACGCGTGGTACCGCCCTCGGGCGACTGCACCGCGCATTCGCTGGTGGTACCGGTGTGTCGCGGCGACGTGTCGGTCGGCACGCTGGTGATCGAATTCCCCGAAGTCGCGCGCGTCGACGACCCGCAGGTCAATCTCGCCGAAAGTTTCGCCCACCTCGCCGCGCTGGCCATTTCCAGCATCAGTCGCAGCCAGGAGGAAAGACGGGTGGCGCTGATGGAAGAGCGCAGCGCCATCGCTGGCGAACTGCACGACTCGCTGGCGCAGTCGCTGGCCTATATGAAGATCCAGGTGGCGCGGCTGCAGCGCGGACTGGACCGCGAAAAGCATCCGACCGACGTCGCGCAGGCGGCGCGCGAACTGCGCGAAGGCCTGTCCGCCGCCTACCGCGAAGTGCGTGAGCTGATCGCCGCCTTCCGCGTGCGCATGGGCCCCGGTGGCCTGCTGTCGACGGTACAGGACGCGGTCGACGACTTCGCCCAGCGCAGCGGTCTGGACATCAGCTTCGTGCACGACCTCGGTCGCTGCCACCTCGAAGTGAACGAGGAATTCCACGTGATGCAGGTGATCCGCGAAGCGCTGTCGAACACCGTGCGCCACGCGCGCGCCTATCATGTGTGGGTGAGCATGCATTACGGCCCCGAACACCTGCTGAACGTGGTCGTCGACGACGACGGTCGCGGCCTCACCAACCCGTACGCCGAAAGCAACCACTACGGCCTGAGCATCATGCGCGAACGCGCGCGCTCGCTCGGCGGCGAAGTGTCGGTCGTGCACCGCCCGGGCGGCGGCACCCGCGTGCAGCTCACCTTCGCACCGCAGAAACTGCCGGTCGGCCAACTAGACGAAAGTACCGCATGAGCATCCGCATCCTGCTGATCGACGACCATCCGCTGTTCCGCAAGGGCGTGGCCCAGCTGGTGCGCGCCGACGACGAGCTCGAACTGGCGGGCGAGGTCAGCGACGGCGCCAGCGGCATCGCGCTGGCCGCCGAACTCGACCCCGACCTCATCCTGATCGACCTCAACATGAAGTCGATGAACGGCATCGAAACGCTGCGCCAGCTGAAGACCTCCGGCGTGCGTGCGCGCTGCGTCATGCTCACCGTGTCGGACGACGAGCGCGACGTGCTCGACGCGATGAAGGCGGGCGCCGACGGCTATCTGCTGAAGGACATGGAACCGGAAGAACTGTGCGCCCGCATCAAGCAGTCGGTCGGTGGCAACGTGGTGCTCGACGCCAGCGTCGCCGGCCTGCTGGCGCACGCGCTGAACGCACCGCCGGCCGCCTCGCACAGCGATCTGACCGAACGCGAACGGGAAATCCTCGGCCTGCTGGCCGACGGCCGCAGCAACAAGGAAATCGCGCGCGAACTGGGCATTTCCGACGCCACGGTGAAGGTGCACATCAAGCATCTGCTGCGCAAGCTGAACATGAAGAGCCGGCTCGAAGCGGCGGTGTGGGCACTGCAGAACCCGCAGTTCAGACAGATGATGGCAGGCTGAAAAAGACAGCGCGCAGCCGTCCGGGAAGCTGAATGCCGCGCGCTGTACAACGGTGCCTGCAAGGCACCAACGAGGTCGGTCAGAAGGTACGCTTCACGTAGAGCAGCCACTTGCTGTCGCCGGTGTCCTTGCAGCGGATGCCGTTGTCGCAGATCGTGTAGAAGTTCTTGTCCGCATTGGTGTCGACATACGCCACCGCCGCCTGCCAGCCCCCTTCGAAGTTCTTCGTCACGCCCACCTTCCAGTCGGTGAAGTCGTAGTCGTCGTAGTTCTTCACCTTCTGGTGACCGACGTGAACGTTGGCGATCCACGACGGCATGAACTCGTAGTTCGCGTTCAGCTCGATGTAGTCCGATCCGTCCGAATCCGCTCCGAAGGCCTTCTTGCTGAAACCGAAGTAGTCGGTCACCGCGTACGAGTACTTCAGCTGGATGAACTTCCACGTCACCGCTGCGTTCAGTTCCAGCGTGTTCAGGCTTTCGGTGCCGCCGCCGACCAGGTCGTACTTGCCGCCCGGAAAGATGAACTGCAGGAAGCCCACGTCGAAGGTGAAGTCGCCCACCGTCTTCGCGTAACCACCGCACACGTCGATCTCGCCGGTCGCGTTCGACAGCGCCAGGTCGCTCACATTGGTGCCCCAGATGCCCAGGTAGGCGCCACTCTCGTGGGCAACGTCGAAACCGCCCTGCACCGCCGGATTCTCCTGCGTGTAGCTGATGCCGCGGAAGATGTACTGCGAGAACAGGCCCACGTTCGCGCTGATCGTGTAGGCCGGTGCGGCGGCTTCCTCGGCAAGTGACGACAGCGGCAGCAAACAGGTCAGTATCGCGGGCAGCAGCCCCTTCATCCGTGTTCTTCTCATGTTGAAACGTCTCCTCTTGCGGTGGGTGAAACGCCGGATCAGTGCCCGGCGCGGGTAATCAGGGACTGCGCCTGCAGCCAGCGCAGCGCACGCGCCACCGCGTCGGCCGATGCGTGCAGGTGCTGGCCGATGTCGCTCGGTGCCGTTTGTGGCCCACCCTGCAGCAGTTCGTCGAGCCGGCCGAGGTCTATGCCGTCGATGAAGCGCACACCGCGCGGATGCTCGGCACTGACGACGACGCGGCGCTCGACGATGAAGCCGTCCTCGACCACCGGTCGCGTCGCGAACGCCGCCGCGGCGACCGGGGCGAGCGCCAATGACGACGCAACGGGTGGCGAGGTCACCTGCCGCCAGAAGGGCTCATCGGCCCAGTGCATCTCGGCCGCGTAGTGCTGCCGCGCCGCCTCGACGCGCGATGCGAACACCGTTTCGATGCGTTCGCGCAGGTAGCGCTGCGCCAGCGCCTTCTGCGCCGGCCGCCGCAGCAGCGTGTTGACGACGGGCACCGCGGCAATGGCGCCGGACGCCGCTTCGAACATGCCGTGACCGGACAGCGGATCGCAGGTATAGGCGGCATCGCCGACGCGCAGATAGCCGTCGCCGACGGCGCCGCCACGCAGCGCCGCCTGTATGCCACGCGCCCGCGTCGCACCGGCCGGTTTCAACTGCATGCCGAAACGTCGTGGCAGGCGCGTGAGTTGCGCCAGCGCTGCCGCGTGCGCCAGATCGAGGTCGCCGCCGACGGCCGCCACGCTGGCCGGCTGCACGACCACCTGGATGTGCGCACGGCCCTGCGGATCGACGCCGCCCCAGGCCCAGCCGGAGGGAAAGGATTCGATGAAGGTAGTGCGCGGCTGCGGCCGCGCACCGTCGAAGGTGCGGCCCAGCGACACCAGCGTCGGGCCGGCATGGCGATCGGGTGCCATCTTCGGCGCGGTGTGACCGCGGCACTCGGCGAGCAGTGCGGCGTCGGTGCGCTGCAGGCAGCCGTCGGCGTCCTCCCAGCGCACGCACCAGCCGCCGTCCTCACGCCGTTCCAGTTCGCGCACCAGCCCGTCACGGAGGTCGACGCCCGCCGCGCGCACGTCACGCAGCAGTGCTTCGTCGAAGGCGACGCGGTCGACGACGAACTCGCCGTTCATCTCGACCTCCTGCGCGTTCCAGCTCGACACGCGATGCCAGCGCGGGCCGAGCAAGGCCAGCGCCTCGTGACAGCCGAGCTGCTTCAGCGCCTCGACCACACGCTGCGACAGACCCTCGACCGCAGCTGCCGTGCGCGGACGCCCGATCACCTGCGCCGATATGTCGTGCCGCGCCAGCGCGATCGCCAGCAGGCTGGCGGCCGGTCCGGCGCCCAGGATGACCAGCGGATTCATCGTTGCACCTCCCTGTGCACGGGTTGCGGGCGCAGTGCGAGCCACAGCGCGCCCAGCGAAGTCAGCGTCAGACCGATCCACAGCAGCGAGGCGAAAGGCAGCACGCGCAGCACGACCACGGCCTGTGCGGCCTGCGGCCCGCCCTCGAGCGCCGCCACCGCGGACGAGGTGGCGACCCACAGCTGCAGGTCGCGCGCCCAGCCGCGGTCGATGAAGGGATGCAGCACATAGCCGGGGTGGTCGGCGTAGCGCGCGTAGCGGTAGTCGAGGATTTCGCAGATCTGGCGCACCGGCCCCGCGTAGCCGGCGATCGCGCTGCGCGCGTCGCGGTACAGCGTCTGCCCCTGCAGCACGCCGTGCTCCGGCGTCGCAATCTCGATCTGCGCCAGCGCGCGGAAGCTGCCGCCGCCCTGCGTGCGACCGCCGTCGGGCGCGCGATCCACGTCGAGTCCGGTAACGCGTACGGCATAGCCCTGGTGCCCGCGCTGCCAGTCACCGTCGATATCGACCAGGTGCTGCGAATAGCCATTCAGCGCCGTCGCCAGCAGCCCGCCCCACAGCGCGACCACCGCCCCAAGGTGCAGCAGGCCGAGCGGCAGCAGATAGCCGGCGGTGCGCCGGTTGCGCCAGGCGCCGTGCAGGCTCCAGGCCGCGCAACCGAGCGCCAGATAGGCGCCGCCGATCAGGGCTGCATCGATGCGCGGCAACACGGTGACGATCTGCTGCGACAGCACGCCACTGCCGGCGTAATGACCGGCCAGCAGGCCGCCCTGCGCGAACACCGCGACGCACGCCAGCGCCGCGACGGTCAGCGTGATCCAGCCCAGTCGCGCCGACAGCCGGCGCGCGAAGAACCAGCCGCCGATCAACCCTGCCGCAACCATGGGCAGCAGCAGCAGGCGCGCCAGCCCGTAGCCATCGACGTCCCACTGCGCGAAGGCCGCGCGCAGCGCCGGCAGTTCGGAGCCGCGTGCCCAGTTGCGCAGCGTTTCGAAGAAGGGCTTCAGGTCGTCCGGCCGCGGCAGGGCCTGTGCGCTGGCGTAGAAGGCCCAGGCGAGATGCGCCACTGCGGCCAGGCCGATGAACACGAAAATGAGCTGCGTCGCGCGCAAGCCCCAGGCGGCGAGGTTCAGGCGTTTCGCATTCGGCAGGGGCCGCACCGCGCGCAGTCCGTGCAGCCACGCGGCCAGTCCGGCCAGCGACAGCAGGACAGCCAGCGTCATGTGGGCCGCCCAGGTCGACGCGCCGACGTAGCGGTGCGAACTGGCGAGCACCTCGTTGCGCGTGACGCCCATCGCGACCGCGGTCAGCACCGCCGCCGCCAGTGCGGCGAAAGGCACCCAGCGCCACATCGTGCGCCCGGGCCGCCAGCCGCCGGCACCGTGCAGATGGGCGGCGAGCAGGCACCACACGGCGAACACCGCGGTCTGCACCGGGTCCCAGTGCCACACCTGGCCGTACATCGCGTCTTCGAAGGCCCACACCATGCCGAAGCCGATGCCGGCGGTGAGCAGCGCCCAGGCCCGTCGTGCGTGCGTCAATGCACTGCCCGGCCAGCGCGTCTCCTGCCCGCCGAGCGCAGCCAGCGCGGGTGCGGCGAGCGACAGCGTCCACGCGTAAGCGGCGAGGATGAGCGGCGCGTGCACCAGCATCCATATCTTCATCAGGTGCGCGTTCATGCCCTGTGACGCTGACTTCTGCAGCCAGTCGACCGGGGTCGCCGCGAACGGACCAAGCCAGGCGGCGGTCAGCGCATACCAGGCCGCCAGCAGCGCCGCGACGTCGATGCGCTGGCGGCGCTGCGCTGCCCCACGCGCGGCCAATGTGCTCAGGAAGGCGGCCAGCAGCAGCGTCGTACCTTCGTCGCCACCCCACAGATTGGCCAGCTTCAGATGCAGCGGCAGTTCTGCGCCGCTGTAGATCCACACGTAGCGCAGGTCGAAGCGGTCGCCGACCAGCAGCACGGCGAGCGCAATCAGCGCGCCCCACAGCAGACCGGCCGCGACACGCAGCAGCGCGGCGCGCCGGGCGGGCGCCACGCCGCTCCACAGTGCGGCGGCACCCGCGGCTGCAAGCAGCGCATTGCCAACCGCCGGCAGCGCCGTACAGACAAACGCCGCCAGCAGCACTGCGCTCCACAGCAGACGATCACGCATGACGGCGCTCCGGTCCGACATGGATTGCCGCGCCTTGCAGCCGCTCGCGCAGATCGCTCGGCTCGACGCCCTGCGCGAGCAGCGCGGCGATCAGCCCGCTCATCCGCGCGGTGGCGATGCTGGCGCCGCCGCCGCGTTCCGGATGACCGGGTTCGATCAGCGCGTGCGTGCCGAAGTCGGCTGCCGCGGTCGCCAGCCACGACAGCTCGCCCGGCGCGCAGCGCGCATCGCCGGTGACCGCGATGCAGTGCGCGAACGCGGCGGGATACACCGGCGCACCGCGCGCCGGCGCCGAGGCGACCAGCACGATGCCGGCTTCAGCGGCGTCGCGGCAGGCCAGTGCGAGCCGCGGGCTTGCCGTCGCCATGCCGAAGCTCATGTTGATCAGGTGCACGCCCTGCCCGATCAGCCAGTACAGGCCGTCGAGCACTGCATCGACCGTCGTTTCACGGCTGCGGTCGAACACCTGCGCCACCGCCAGCCGCGCCTGCGGTGCATGCGCGAGCACGCAGCGCGCGATCTGGCTGCCGTGGCCGCGCGCATCGGCGTCCAGCGGCGCGCTGCCCGACACGGCGTCCACCGCGTGACCGAAGCTGCGGTCCAGCGCGCCGTCGAGCAGACCCACGCGTACGAAAGCGGTCATGCGGCGGCCTGCGGAAAATCGATGACGCGGTCGAAGGCGAACTGCGACAGGTCGCGGTGACTGACCACGATGCGCGTCGCCCGCGGCAGCAGCGCGTCGATCGCCGCCAGCGTGCGCAGTTCGAGCGCGCCGTCGAGCGAGGACGTGCCTTCGTCGATCACCAGCAGTGTCGGTGACATCAGCAGCGCACGCGCCAGCGCGACCCGCTGCCGCTCACCGCCGGACAGCGATGCGCCGCGCGGGCCGACCATGGCGTCCAGCCCCTCGGGCAGTCGCGACAGGAAGTCGCTCACGCCGGCCGCCTGCGCCGCCCGCTCGACCTCGTTGCGACTCGCGTCGGGCCGGCCGTAGCGGATGTTGTCGCACAGCGAGCCGGTGAACAGCACCGCCTCCTGCGACACCACGACGACGTGCCGGCGCAGCGTTGCGCGGTCGATGAGCTGCAGATTCACACCGCCGATGGACATCCAGCCGGCCGACGGTTCGAAGTGGCGATGCAGCAGATCGATGAAGGTGGATTTGCCGCTGCCTGAATCGCCGCGCAGCCAGACGCGGGCACCAGCGGGGATGGTCAGGTTCAGTCCGCTGAACGCCGGGCGCGCCGCACCCGGATAGCTGAAGGCGAGGTCGCGCACCACCAGGTCGCCGGTCGGCAGAACGTCTGCCGGCAGCGGCGCCGCATCGTCCGGCACATCGAGCGCGCGCAGTTCATCGACGCGGTTCAGGCCCACCTTCACCCGCTGCCACTGCAGGTAGAGCCCCATCAGCGCATGCAGCGGCGCGCTGGCGCGCTGCACGCAGGTGGCGAAGGCGACCAGCGTGCCCAGCGTCAGCGCCTCGCCGGCCAGCATCGACAGGCTGCCGCCGACGAAGATGCCGATCACCGCCAGCGACAGCAGCAGATTGGGAAAAGCGCCGCCCAGATAGCCGAACAGCTGCAGCGACAGCAGGCGCTCGCGCACCGTGCCGTGCAAGACGGCGAGCCGTTCCAGCTCGCGCCGCTCGGCGGCGTGCGTCTGTATGCAGCGCACCGCACCGACCTTCTCGACCAGAAAGCTCGACACCTCGACGCCGGCGTCGCGCGACTGCTGCGACAGCTTTTCGATGCGCGGTCGCACCCAGGACAGCACGATGCTGTTGAGCCCCATCAGCAGTGCGAGGAAGAGTGCGAGCTTGGGACTGAGCAGCCAGAGCAGCACGACGGTGCCGATCAGCGTGAGCACCGAGTTGATGGCCGACAGCACGGCGTCGACGGCGAAGCGCTGCACCTCGCCGAGGTCGCCCTCAAGCCGCGTCAGCAGGTCGCCCTGCCGCATGCGCGCGAAGAAGGCCGGCGACAGCCGCAGCACATGCGCGAACAGCGATTCGCGCATGCGATGGAGGATGCGGGCGGACGCCGCCACGTGGATGCGGCGGCAGGCGAAGCCGACCGCCAGCGCGCACAGCGCCAGCCCCACCATCCAGCCACCACTGGCCAGCACCGCCGCGCGATCGTGCGCGAGGATGCCGTCGTCGATCAGCGCCCGGGTCAGCAGCGGCTGGGCCAGTCCGGCCAGCACGGCGAGCATCGAAAGCAGAAGCACGGCCACCAGCGCCGGCCACTCGGGCCGGATGAAGTCGCCGGCCCAGCGGTAGAGCGCGCCGAGACGACGGTCGCCCTGCCCCGCAGACGCCGCCGCGACCGGCGCGGCGCCCGCTGCGGGCGCATGCAGTGCTTCTGCCCTCATGCCGCTCAGCGCTGGAAGATGCGCAGCGAGGTGAGCACCTGGTCGCCACCGCCCGGCGTGCGGATGTTGCCGATGCGCTTCAGCGTGGCGCTGTCATACACCGCGATGTCGCCCTGGGTGCCGCCGATGTACAGCTCCTTGCCGTCGCTCGACACATTCACGTTGTAATAGGTGTGATCGAGATCGACGCGGTCCATCTTGCCGGTCTTCGTGTTCACCTTGGTGAGCTGGGTATAGACGGTATAGGTTTCGTCGCGGCGCACCGGGTTCACCACGCTGGAAAACAGCACGACGCCGGCGTTCTCGAATTCCTTGAAATGCACCGTGTCCTTTTCCAGATCGAGCGTCCAGATGCCAGCGCGGAGCGCGGACGGGTCACCCTCCGGCTTGTTTCCGTAGGCGACGTAGTACGGCGTGGCGAACACATTGGTCTGTTCCCACTGCGGCCAGATCGCCAGCGTGTCCGGCTCGCCCTGCTCGCCGTTCTTCCAGCTGCGCCACGGGTGCTTGCCCTTGACTGCACCGGTCTGCGGGTCGAGCTTGAGCATGTCCCAGCTGAAGGCGTACAAGGTGTCGCCCTTGGGCGACCAGGCCAGCGTGGACACGCGGCGCGGCACCTTGAGCTTGCGTACCGGCTCGGCGTCGGTGCCGGCGTCGGTGCGGTAGATCGCGATGTAGGGATCGAGCGCCTTGTACTCGCCCGGCAGCAGCTGGGTCGGGTTCACATAGACGGCCAGCTCCTTGCCGTCCGGGCTCAGATCCATCGGAAAGGGCGACTTGCCGCGGATGTCGCCGCCGGACAGTTCGGCGCGGAACACCTCCTTGCCGCTGTCCAGGTCGATGCCGGACACGGTTTCCCAGCGGTTGTGGATGACGTAGGCGGTCTTACCGTCGCGCGAATGCACCAGCGTGATCGGGCTGTTGCCCATCGAGGTGTTCGGAATGGTGTGCGTCTTCACCACCTTGCGTTCCTTCGCGTCCATCACGAACACGAGGTTGGGACGTGCGGCGGTCACCAGATAGTCCTTGGCCGCGAGGGCGGCCGTCGGGAGGGCGGCGAACAGCGCGACGCCGGAGCTGGCGGCCAGTGCGGCCGCCGTGGTCTTGATCTTCATGGTCAGCAGTTCCTCTTGTACGTTCGCGGGCTTACTTCGGGAACACGCTCTGCAGCGCCTTCCAGTCGCGCGCAGCGTCGTCCTTGCCGGTGTTCCAGTCCGGGTAGTTGTGCAGCGTGTCCGGCACCTGGGCCGGCCACCAGCACGGATCGGAACAGCCGTACAGATCGGCTTCCATCGGCTGGCACAGGCCGGCCACGCCGAGGAAGGGATCCAGTTCCCAGCCCGGGTCGAAGGTGGTGGCGCAGCCGGCGACGGCAGCGGTCATCGCGACCACCTTCTCGACCGCCTCGTCGTTCGGGGCGGCTTCGATCTGGTGGGCCTTGCGGTTCAGCGGTTTCAAGCGGTTCATAGTTCAGAGCTCCTGTTCGCGACGTGCTTGTGGAGGAATGCGGGGTTCTTTTCGAGGATTTCGAGGTAGGCCTCGATGCCGAAATCGACCCACTCCCTGAGCAGTTCGCAGTAGTGATAGACCGGCGAATGCGGGTCGCTGAAGTTGGCATAGGACTCGTGGTAGCAGCCGCCCGAGCACAGGTTGCGGATGCGGCAGGTCGAGCAGCCGCGCTCGGAACGGTCGAGCGCGCCTTCGAGGAAGGCACCCAACTCCGCCTTCGCGATGCCGGTGTCGACGTTGCCGAAGGTCGGCAGCTCGGAGCCGGTGAAGCGGTGGCAGAGATTCAGTTCGCCCTTGTGATCGACCGCCAGCAACCCGATGCCGGCACCGCAGGGCAGCGCCTTGCGACGGCCCTCGTACAGATCGGACAGCATCTGGTGCATGTTCGAGAAGCCGATGTTGCGGCCCTCGACGGCCGCCTCGACATACTCGCGGCCCAGCGTCTTCATCGCGTCGAACACCGCGCGCAGTTCGTCACCGACCAGGTTGAAGGTGGTGATCGGATTGCTGGTGACCGGCGCGAAACCCACTTCGGCGAAGCCGAGTTCGTCCTTCAGGTGATGGTGGATGGCCGCCACGTCGGAATAGCCTGCGGTCAGCGTGACCCGCGCACCGACCGCCCGCGCGGTGTAGCGCGACAGCAGCATGCGCGCCTTCTTCGCCACCACCTCGTACGTGCCCTTGCCGCCTATCGTCTTGCGACGCAGGTCATGAACCGCCTGCGGGCCGTCCATGCTGATCGAGATGCCGAAGGAATGCTCGTTGAACCAGTCGGCGATCTCTTCGGTGAGCAGCGTGGCGTTGGTGGTGAGCGAGAAGTCGACCTGCTTGCCCTCCTCGCGGCAACGCTCTTCCGCGTAGGCGGTGACCGCCTTGATCAGCCGCATGTTCGACAGCGGCTCGCCGCCGAAGAACACCACGTTGACGCGGTCGCGCTTCGCACCTTCCTTCAGCAGCAGCTCGATGCTCTTCTTCGCCTTGTCGAAGTCGAGCTTCTCGCCCTTGGACGGCGTCGTCAGATCTTCCTTGTAGCAGTAGGTGCAGCTCAGGTTGCAGCCGGTGTTCACGTTCAGCACGATGGTGCTGAGCGGAAACTCGGTCACGCTGATGCCGGCGCCGCGGTCGGCCACGGCGGGGTCGCCGCGCAGCACGCCCAGCGACTTCAGGTCCTCGATCGCGTCGGCGATCAGCGCAGGCGAGCCGCTGCCCGAGAAGCGCTGCAGCAGCTCCTCGAAGCTCACGGTCGCCTTCGGCCGCACGAAATCGAGCACCTCGGTGGTCACGCCGTCGAGATCGAAGATGCCGGTGCTCGGCACGTGCAGCAGCACGCGCCGGCCCTTCACATCCACGTCGTGGAAGGCGTGCGTATCGACGTAAAGCAGGTTGGCTTCGGACATGGTGGCTGTTCCGGTGACGGCCCGCGCTCAGCGGATCGGGGGATCGTTGAAGCGCTGCACGGTGACGATCAGCGGCGCCGTGGCCTTGACCGTGCGCGTGCCGTCCTTGACCGCGGCGGTCACCTTCAGCTCGCCCGCGTTGTTGGTGCGGTACTTGCGCTGCGGGTTGGGGCCGGCGTCGTTGGTCATGAACAGGCCGGTCTGGTCGATGCGCCCGGCGAACTTGGCGTCCTTCATTTCCGCCGCCACCTTGTTCAGGTTGTCGAAGGACCAGGTCGCGGGCATCGCACCGAGCTGCACGTCGTCGGCCGTACCCGCCTTGCCGTCGGCGCCGACGGTGTAGGCCAGCGCTTCCAGCTGGGCCGGCACCTTGTTCATCGAGCCGCCGTTGCCGCCGACACGGGCCATCGGGTGGTCGGGCGTGATCTTCACGTAGTCGATGCGCTGATAGACCTTGAGCGCGTCGCCGCTGCGCGCATTGCCCACCTTCACCTCGCGCGGGCCGGTCACGGCGTCCTTGGCCGATTCGACCTCGACCACCACGCGCTCGGCGCTGCGCTCGGCCACCGACAGCACCTTTACGCCATTGCCCAGGCTCACGTCGCCATCGAGACCGACGCCGTTGATGACGAGGCGGCCGCGGGTGCCCGCCTTCAGCGCGGCCGGCTGTACCGACAGCACGGTCGGCTGGGCACCGTCCGCACGCACGGCACGCAGCGTGCCGCCGATCGCGTCGTAACCGGACTCGAACCAGCGCCCGGACAGCGCGCGACCGCCATCGGCCAGCGTCATGACCTGGTTGATCTCGCGCTCGCCACTCTTCAGCGTCGCGCGCCATTCGTGACCGGTGTAGACGAGGGCCGATCCGGTCAGCTGTTCGCTCGTGCCATTCTCGTAGCGCACGGTCATGCTGACCGAATAGGCGTCGTTGCCGGTGCGCTTGACCGTGGCCGTGCCTTCGTAGGCGCCGGTGCCCGGCTTGTGGCCGACCAGGCGCCAGCTGCCGCTCGCGTCGGCCGGCTTCTGCGCCTTCCACTTGTTCCAGCTGTCGGACTCGAAACCGTACACCTTGCCCAGTTCGACCGCGGCCTCGCCGGTGGCGATGTCGAACCAATTGCGATCGCGACCGCCGGCCTGGATTTCGATGGCCGGAAACTGACCGACGTGGAAATGCACCAGCTTGCGCCAGTCCGCCTCGGTGCGGCGCTGCACGGCGATGCGGCCGTAGGAATGGCAGCGCGCGCAGGTGTCGCCGATCAGCTTGTTCTCCGGGTGCTCGACCACGCTGGGCGTGCGGTCGACGATGTAGCGGTGCGCCGCCGACTCGTCCGGCGACAGGCCGTAAGCGTCCGACAGGTACTTGACGATGGCGCCGCGCTCGTCGTGGCTCAGCTTTACGCCGTGCGCGAAGCTCATGCGGGCGACCGTCATGTCCCAGCCTTCCGGTGTGCGGCGGCTTTCACTGATGCGGTCCCACTTGCCGTCGCCCTTGGCGGAGTGACAGGACGCGCACTTGGTGTTGACCAGCGCTTCGCCGGCCGGGGCTGCCGCGTAGGCGCCCGCGACGCAAAGCTGGGTGAGCAGGCCGGTGGCAAGCACGAGCGCTCGCTGCGACCTCCTGTTGAGTACTGTTCTGTGCATCGAGTACCTCTTGAGTTGTTGGCCATGAATGCCGCCCGGTGGCGATGCGGCGTCTGTGGATCACGGCGCAGGCGGAGCCCGCCGGCCGTTGATCGACTATAGGAGTGGGGTCGGCGCGGGCGTTATCGCGAACCGGCCAGAGGTTCCGTTCGCACTATCAAGAATCGGCCCGTTCGTCCGGACGCCGGCCGGCGGTGTATTGCCGGGGGATGTGGGCAGGCCTACCATGAGTTTCAGAGGAGTCCGGGCGAGCCGGGCGGGTCCGGTCTGCGCGCCGGAACGCACGCCGATCCGCAGACACAGAGAACGCCGCCATTTTCCGAAGCGTCATCCGTACTGCCAGACAGCATGGGTTGCGCCGATCACGAGCGGCGAAGGGAGTGAGCGTGAATACCGTTGAATCCACCCGCGAGATGCTGTCGCACGAACAGCCGGTCGGTCCCCAGGTGTGCTGTTTCGTCACCGAGGACCCCTGTCAGCACGCGGACAGCCTGCCGCAGTGGTCGCAGGAATACCTGCAGCTGACCAGCGGCGAGTTCCGCGGTCGCATCGTCGAAATGTCGTCCGGTCCGGTGCAGCTGTTCCGGGAGTCGATGGACCAGGTGATCGACGAGAAGGGCCATCCGCGGCCCTCCTCCTACACCTTCGGTGTGCCGATCAACGTGCATCCGGACGGCTACTGGCAGGCGCAGGAGGTGCGCCGCGACAGCCTGCTCACGCTGCTGCCGGGCGAGGAACTTCACTTCCGCACACCGCGGATGTCCGACATCTTCGTCGCGGTGATCGACGCCGACACGCTGGACGGCTACGCCGAATCGGTGCTCGGGCGCGAAGTCGCGAGCGTGGTCGCGCGCACGCAGATGCAGACGCTGCAGTCAGGTGCGGCGATGCGCTACCGGCAGGTGCTGCACGAGGTGATGTGCTGCGTGCAGTCGACGCCCGAGGTGCTGCAGCACGCGGCCTCCTGTCAGGCGGTGTCGGAATCCATCATCAATGCATCGCTCACCGCGCTGCTGTCGATTTCCGAGCGGCCCGAGCGCAGCCGCGGCGGGCACGCCATCCACCGCGCCATCGTCGAACGCGCACGCCAGTACATCCTTGCCAACCGCGACGCGCCACCGTCGGTCAGCGACCTCAGCGTCCATCTGAAGATGAGCCGTCGCGGCCTGCACCATGCCTTCATGAACGTGCTCGGCATCAGCCCGGTCACCTTCCTGCGCTACGTGCGCCTGCACGGCGTACGCAAGGACCTGCTGCATGGCGGCCCGGACATGTCCGTCAGCAGTGCCGCCTGCAAGTGGGGCTTCTGGCACATGGGCATGTTCTCGTCCTACTACAAGGCGTTGTTCGGCGAGTCGCCGTCGTCCACGCTGAAGCGCCCGCCGCAGGTGCGCGCCCAGCCGTGGTCCTCGGGTACCGGGGACTGGCCCTTCCCCGGGCTGTCTGACTGAAAAAAACGGCCGCGACGCGAGGAGAGCGTGCGGCCGTCAAGGATTCCGCCGGAGGCGGAATCCGCGAGGACATTGTCGATACTTCAGAACGTGCGCTTCACGTAGAGCAGCCACTTGCTGTCGCCGGTGTCCTTGCAGCGGATGCCGTTGTCGCAGATCGTGTAGAAGTTCTTGTCCGCAGTGGTGTCGACACACGCCACCGCCGCCTGCCAGCCCCCTTCGAAGTTCTTCGTCACGCCCACCTTCCAGTCGGTGAAGTCGTAGTCGTCGTAGTTCTTCACCTTCTGGTGACCGACGTGAACGTTGGCGATCCACGACGGCATGAACTCGTAGTTCGCGTTCAGCTCGATGTAGTCCGATCCGTCCGAATCCGCTCCGAAGGACTTCTTGCTGAAACCGAAGTAGTCGGTCACTGCGTACGAGTACTTCAGCTGGATGAACTTCCACGTCACCGCCGCGTTCAGTTCCAGCGTGTTCAGGCTTTCGGTGCCGCCACCCACCAGATCGAGCTTGCCACCCGGAAAGATGAACTGCAGGAAGCCCACGTCGAAGGTGAAGTCGCCCACCGTCTTCGCGTAACCACCGTACACGTCGATCTCGCCGGTCGCGTTCGACAGCGCCAGGTCGCTCACATTGGTGCCCCAGATGCCCAGGTAGGCGCCACTCTCGTGGGCAACGTCGAAACCGCCCTGCACCGCCGGATTCTCCTGCGTGTAGCTGATGCCGCGGAAGATGTACTGCGAGAACAGGCCCACGTTGGCGCTGATCGTATAGGCCGGCGCGGCGGCCGTTTCCTGCGCCTGGACGGTGACGGAAGCGGCGAACAGCGCGAGCGCGGCCAGCGGGAGGCGAATGCAGTTCGTTTTCATGATGTCGGATACCTTTCTGAATGTGCCCCGCAGGCGCGAACGCGTGCCGCGCTCCGGAGGAAGTTCGTTCGAATGCGGATGCCTTGAAAAAGACCCGGTACATGCGGCGCAGGAGGAGCCGCCCCGCATGTACCGGCCAAGGTGAGGACGGTGTGCGCCGCCCCTTCAGCGCTGGCCCGCGCGGACTCGGGCCAGTGTGTGCCTGTAACGCGCCCAGACGTAGGCGTCCATGACCATGACGGCATAGACAAAAAAGCCGCCGGCATGGCGCCCGACGAATGAATGCTCGGGCGTCGTCATGTGCCAGCTGACGACGCCCAGGCTGAGCGCGAAGAACAGCATGATCCACGCCCGCACCAGCATGCCGTTCAGCACCTGCCCCATGCCAGGCAGCAGCAGCGCGGCAGCGAGCACGAAGAACGGATGCGGCGGGCGCGATGTTGTCGATGCGGTGGCGGATGTCATGCAGCCTTCTCCAGTTTCGTGACCTTCAGCGACGAAGCGATGCGCAGTGCGGCGTCGAGCAGCGGCTGCAACAGCTCCGGCTCGACGCGCGTCTCGTCCGGCAGCAGCGAGCGCAGCACCAAGTAATGCGCGCGCTGTACGCCACCGACGCGGAACACGATGCGCACGCCGCGCGGGCTCACCAGCAGTTCCTTGAACGAGGGCTCGTCGATCAGGCTGCCGGCGGCTTCGCGCAGCGCACCCAGCGGCGGCCGCCAGCCGGCCGGGCTCACCTTGGCGATCTGGTGAACCGGCCAGTCGGCGGGCAGATCGATGCGCTCGTCCATGCTGTCCGAGGCCGACCAGAACTCGATGTTCTGCGGCCGCATCAGCAGGTCGAAACGGCCGCCCACCGGCAGCGGCGTGCGCAGCGTCACCGACAGCCACAGCGAGGGCACCTTGCGGTAGCCGACGTGATCGAGCATGGCCTGCAGCTCGAACTGCGCACCGCCGTAGCGGCCGCTCAGGCGCGGGTACTCCGCCCCCGAATCGGCCACGCCGACGGCGTCGAACATGCCGGCACAATGGTCGAACACCGCCGCACGCTCGTCGCGGAACTGCCGCTGCGTGCGCCGCTGCCACCACGCGAACAGTCCGCCGCCGAGCAGCAGCGCCGCCATCGTCGCGACCGTCATCAGTAGCCCTTGGGACGCGGCCACGGCATCGTGAATTGTTCGCCGCGCTTCACGTAGGGATAGCGACGCACGACGAACCAGATCGACACCAGGATGTAGAAAGCCATGATGGACAGCAGCGAGGTGCCGTAGCCCAGATAGGTCGCGAAGTAGGTCGCCCCGCACAGCAGGCCGAGCACGATGCAAGGCAGCGGGTGGTAGGGATGCACGTAACCACGCTCGATCGACCCCAGCGGCCACAGCCGGCGGAAGCGCACGATGTTGAAGGACATGAAGGTGTAACCCAGCAGGCCCGACAGGATGGAGAAGGTGATCACCTGATCGAGCAGCCCGGTGAAGGCGAAGGACACGGCGATCGGGATCAGGAACAGGATGGCGCGGTAGGGCGTGCGGTAGCGCGGATGCACGGCACCGAACCAGTGCGGCATGTAGCGGTCGCGCGACATCGAGAACCAGGCGCGCGAGGCGTCGTTGATGCAGCCGTTGGCCGACGCGATGGCCGCGAACATGGTGCCGATGAACAGGATCACCTCCAGCTCGACATTGCCGGTCAGTCGCGCGGCGTCGTAAAGCGGCGTCGTCGCCTGGCCCAGGTATTCCCACGGGATGAGGCCGGTGCAGATGTACCAGGTCAGCGAAGCCGCGATCAGCAGCGTCATCATGCCGCCCATCGTGCCGAGCGGAATCGAGCGGCCGGCCGAGCGCACTTCTTCCGCCGCCTGGCAGGTGCCTTCGATGCCGAGGTAGTACCACATGCCGAACTGCAGCGAGGCGAGCACGCCGATCCAGCCGTAGGGCAGATCGGTCAGCAGTTCGCTGTGGCGCAGCACGCTCTCGCCGCCGGCGATGCCGGTGGTGCTGAAGAACAGCACCAGGATGGCAAGCACTGCGAAGGCGGTGATGACGAAGTTCACCGTCAGCGTCATGAACACGCCGCGGTAGTTCAGCCAGGCGAGGAAGGCGATCGTCAGCACCACGAAGGGCTTGGGATCGAGCTCGGCGCCGTACTGCGCAGCCACCGCATGCAGCAGGTCACCGACCACCAGCGCGTCGGCCGCCTCCAGCATGGTGTAAGCCATCACCAGATAGAGGCCGACGTTGAAGGCCATCAAGGGCCCGATGATGTGCTTGGCCTGCGTGTACTGACCGCCGGCCGCCGCGACCGTTGAGGTCACCTCGGAATCGATCATCGCCACACAGGTATAGAGCAGACCGATCACCCAGCAGGCGATCAGCGCGCCGTAGGCGCCGCCCTTCGCCACCGAGAAGTTCCAGCCCATGTACTCGCCGACCAGCACGATCCCGACGCCCAGTGCCCATACGTGCACCGGGCCCAACACTTTCAGCAGTGAAATCTTCTCCTGCTTCCCTGCCGCTGCAGTTGCAGTTCCCATCTTGTTCTCCCGTCTTCACGCACGCCGTTGTGCGTGGTTCGAACCACCGATCACTCGTCGCCTTCGCGCGAGCTGAGCAGGAAGTCTTCGCCGTAGGTGGTGCTGACGAAGCGCGCATCGACCAGCATCCAGCCGATCAGCACGATCGAAATGCCCCAGGCCGCGTATTCCAGTGCCGTCCAGAAATCCATGACTCAGTCCTCCTTGCCGGCGCGCGGGCCGAAGCGCTCGTTGATGACTTCGCGGTACTCGCGGTCGGACACCTTGAGCACGAAGAAGAAGTAGATGGCGATCACGGCGACGGTGATGCCCAGCGACCAGGGTTCGATCTCGTAGCTGAACTTCTTGCTGACGATGGGCTCGGCCGTTTCGGCGTCGAAGCCGAGCTTCTGCCATTGCGCGGCCATCGTTTCGTTCTGCTTCATCGCTTCCCAGGTGGCGACAGGCTTGTAGGCCGGCGCTTCCGATTCGGCGGCGGTGCCGCCGAGCAGCAGCGGTGCGAGCAGGCTCAGATAGACCAGCGCCAGCACGACCATGGCATCGACGAACTGACCGAAGCCCTTCTGCACAGGGGGTTTGTAGGCGTTGCGGGACATGTGCGCACTCCTCAGCCGATGTCGACGTGAGCCGGGCGCAGTGCGGCCTTGCGGGCACGGGCGCGGTGTTCGTCGAGGTGGTGGATGTCGATGCCGTAGATGTGTTCGCGGTCTTCGGCGTAATGACGAAGCATGGCGATCACCGATGCCGTGTTGAACAGCAGTACGAGCGAGCCAGCCACGGTCAGCACGATGCCGACGGGCGAGCCGAGGAAGCCGTGTGGTACGGCGAGGTACACATAGCCCAGCGCAAGCCACAGTCCGAGCAGGGCGCCCAGAGACATGGCCTTGTCCCGACCGAACATGCTGTTGATGCGGCGTTCGAGCGCGGGACTTACGGGGTGTTTGCTTTTGCTTTGATCCATCTTGCTCTCCTCCTTTATGGGTGCATTTTTTGATGGGATGAAATCGTCAGCAGCAGATGTGGAACGTCGGATGTGCGGTGGTGGGATCTCCTCGGGAAAGTGTCTGTAGGTGTTGCGTTGTTCAGGCCTGGGACTTCGAAAAAAGCTGGATCACGGCGACCCCGCTCACGATAAGGGCGATGCCCGCGAGCGCTGCCGTATCGAGTCGCTGGCCGAATGCGATGAGGCCGATTATTGATATCGCGACGATGCCGACGCCCGACCACACCGCGTAGGCGATGCCAATCGGTATGGTCTTCAGCGACAGCGACATCAGCGAAAACGCGATGACGTAACCGACGACCGTGAACGCCAGAGGCAGCGGACGTGACAGGCCCTCGACCTGCTTGAGCGCACTCGTCGCGATCACTTCCGCAACGATGGCGCCCAGCAGGAAGAGCCAGCCGGTCACGTCCGCAGACTCCTCATGGCGGCGTGGATCAGTAGCCGTTGTGACCCGGGATCCAGCTGGTGCCTGCCAGCGGGATGCGCGCCATGGCGGCGGCTTCCAGCGTCAGGGCGACCAGATCTTCGCGCTCCAGGTGATGCACGTTCTGCTTGCCGCAGGCACGAGCGATCGTGGTCAGTTCCATGTTCAGCGTCTTCAGGTAGTTCTTGACGCGACGGGCACCGACATCCGGCTGCAGGCGCTGTTCGAGCACCGAATCCTGCGTGGTCACGCCGACCGGGCACTTGCCGGTGTGGCAGTGGTGGCAGAAGCCGGGCGTGGTGCCGAGCGCGTCGTAACCTTCCAGCGCCGACATGTGCTGACCGTTCTGGATATAGGTTTCCGAGTTACAGCCGAGCGCGTACAGGATGCCCTGGCCGATCGCGACCGCATCGGCGCCCATGGCCAGCGCCTTGGCGACGTCGGCGCCGCTGCGGATGCCGCCGGATACGATGAGCTGCACTTCGCCCTTCATGTTCAGGTCTTCCAGCGCATCGACCGCCTGGCGGACTGCAGCCAGCGTCGGGATGCCGATGTGCTCGATGTAGCAGGTCTGGGTGGCTGCGGTGCCGCCCTGCATGCCATCGACCACCACCACGTCGGCGCCGGCATGGACAGCCAGCTTGACGTCGTTGAAGGTACGGGTGGCACCGACCTTCACGTAGATCGGCTTTTCCCAGTCGGTCAGTTCGCGCAGTTCCTGGATCTTGATCGCCAGATCGTCCGGACCGGTCCAGTCCGGGTGACGGCAGGCCGAGCGCTGGTCGACGCCTTGCGGCAGCGTGCGCATCTTGGCCACGCGCGGGTTCACCTTCTGGCCCAGCAGCATGCCGCCGCCGCCCGGCTTGGCGCCCTGGCCGATCACCACTTCGATGGCGTCGGCGCGACGCACGTCGTCCGGGTTGAAGCCGTAGCGCGACGGCAGGCACTGATACACCAGCGTCTTCGACGAGTTGCGCTCTTCCGGCGTCATGCCGCCGTCACCGGTGGTCGTGGTGGTGCCCATCTCGGTGGCGGCACGGCCCAGCGATTCCTTCACGTTGGCCGACAGCGCGCCGAAGCTCATGCCGGCGACGGTGATCGGGATGTCCAGCTCGAGCGGCTTCTTGGCGAAGCGGGTGCCGAGAATGGTCTTGGTGACGCACTTCTCGCGATAGCCTTCGAGCGGGTAGCGCGACAGCGAACCTGCGAGGAAGACCAGGTCGTCGAAATGCGGCAGCTTGCGCTTGGCGCCCATGCCGCGGATTTCGTACAGGCCGTGCGCCGCGGCGTTCTGGATGTAGTCGATGACGCTGCGGTCGAAGCTGGCGGACTCCTCGCGGGAGACGCGCTTGAACGATACGGGTTTGATGTCCATGTTGAGTCCTTGATGTATCCGTGTCTGCACCGGAGGAAGCACCGGGTCGTCCCTGGCTTCCTCGCCGCCCCTCGGGGCCCGGAGCGGCGTCGCCGCTCCGTGTGGGTCAATACTCCTGGTTCGCGTCGGCGTTCCAGTGGTACAGGGAACGCGCGGAAGCGATGCGCTTGAAGCTCTTCGGGTCGTGCTCGAGACCGGCCTTGGACAGCAGCTCGGCCAGCGTCGCGTAGTCGGCGTCGGTCATGTCCTCGAAACGTGCATCGGCACCGAGCGACTTGACGTTGCCGCGCAGGTAGATGACCGCTTCGTACAGCGAGTCGCCGAGCGCGTCGCCGGCGTCGCCACAGATGACCATGTGGCCGGCCTGGGCCATGAAGCCGGAGAAGCTGCCGACGCTGCCGCCGACGACGATGTCGCCGCCCTTCAGCGAAATGCCGCAGCGCAGGCCGGCGTCACCGTCGATCACCAGCAGACCGCCGTGGGCGGTGGCGCCAGCGCCGTTCGAGGCGAAACCCTTCACATGCACTGTGCCGCTCATCATGTTCTCGGCCACGCCGGTGCCGGCGCTGCCGTGGATGACGACGCGGGCGTGCTTGTTCATGCCGGCGGCGTAGTAACCCGCATGGCCATGCACCTCGACCGTGACCGGCTGGTTCAGGCCGACTGCGATGTTGTGCGCGCCGTCCGGGTTCAGCACCGAAATGTGGCGCTTGTCACCCTCCTCAAGACCCTTGTGCAGGAAGGTGTTCATCTCGGTCAGCGACGAGCTGGCGAGATCAAAGGTCATGCGTTCCATACGTACATCTCCTCGGGCGCGGGTTCGAACACGTTGGCGTGCTTGACGCCAGGCAGGTGGGCCAGCGAACGGAACTCCGACGCGATCGCGACGTAGTCGTCGGTTTCGGCCACAACAGCGGGCTTGCAGGCGAAGGGGTCGCGGATCAGCGCGAGCTTGTCCGGCGTACCCATCAGGAAGGTGAAGAAGCCGTCCAGTTCGTCGAAACCCTTCTGCAGCGCGACTTCCAGGTCGTCGCCTTCACGCAGACGCCATTCGAGGAAGCGGCAGGCCGCTTCGGTGTCGTTGTCGGTTTCGAAGTGGATGCCGGCCGGCGTGAGCTTGCGGCGGATCGAGTTCGGGTTCGACAGCGAACCGTTGTGCACCAGGCAGAAGTCTTCGCCGGCGGTGAAGGGGTGTGCGCGATCCGGCGTCACCGCCGACTCGGTTGCCATGCGGGTGTGGCCCACCAGGTGCGAACCCTTCATCGACTTGAAGTCGTAGCGGTCGGCCACCTGCGCCGGCGTGCCGATGTCCTTGTACAGGTCGATGGTGCGACCGGTGCTCAGGATGTGCAGCTTCGGATGGTTCTCGCGCAGCCAGCGCTTGACCAGTTCCGGCGACACGGCGAAGGACAGCACCGCGTGGTTGTGCTTGACGTCGATGTGCGCGTCGACATCGAGGTGTTCCTTCAGCGCATGCGTCAGGCCGTGCCAGTTGAAGTCCGCACCGTCGTCGGTGAGGCCCGAGTACAGGCTCAGCTTGCGCGAGTTCTCAGCCAGCGTGTCGCCGAACACGGCCAGACCCGCCGAGTCCGGACCACGCTCGGTCATGCCGATCAGCATGGGCACCATCAGTTCGCCCAGGCGTTCCTTCAATGCCGGTGTCTTGACCAGCAAACCCACGATTCCACACATAACAGTTCTCCGGGGATGATCAGAAGAATTCGAGGTAGCTGCTCACTTCCCAATCGGAAACGTGACGCATGTACTCGACCCACTCCATATGCTTGAGGCGCAGGAACTCATCGACGACCGGACCGAGTGCGGCACGGATCACTTCGTCCTTCTCGAGCGCCACCAGCGCCTCATGCAGGTTCTGCGGCAGTACGCGGATGCCGGCCGCATCGAGCTGGGCCTGGCTGTAGTCGTACAGGTTGTCGTTGTTCGGCGCGCCCGGATCGAGCTCGTTGTTCACCCCGTCCATGCCGGCGGCGATGACCGCGGCCGTCGCGAGGTAAGCGTTGCAGGAAGCGTCCGGCAGGCGCAGTTCCAGGCGACCGCCCGGGCTGCGGATCATGCCGCTGCGGTTGTTGCCGCCGTAGCAGATGTAGGCCGGTGCCCAGGTGGCGCCGGTCAGCGAGCGACCGACCACCAGGCGCTTGTACGAGTTGACCGTCGGGCAGCACAGCGCAGCCAGTGCCGGCGCATGCTTGAGCAGGCCGGCGGCCCAGTGGTAGGCGAGCTTGGACAGGGCGAGGCCGTTCTTGTCCGACTTGTCCTCGAACAGGTTGCGCTTGCCGTCACCGATGCTCATGTGCATGTGCAGGCCGTTGCCCGGGCGGTTCGAGAACGGCTTGGGCATGAAGGAGCAGATCAGGCCCAGTTCGGCGGCGATCTCGGCGGCACCCATCTTGAAGAAGGTGTAGTGGTCGCAGGAGGTCAGCGCGTCGGTGAAGGTGTAGTTGATCTCGAACTGGCCGTTCGCGTCTTCGTGGTCGATCTGATAGACGTCGATGCCGACCGCGCGCAGCGATTCGGACAGGCGCTCAAGGAATGCGCGGGCGCGCGACAGGCCCTTGTAGTCGTAACAGGGCTTGGACAGCGTGTCGCCCGGGTCGGCCGGCAGGATCTTGCCTTCGACCTTGCGCAGCAGCGAGAACTCCGGCTCCATGCCGGTGAAGAAGGTCCAGCCGCGTGCGGTGATCTGCTCCAGCTGCTTCTTCAGCACGACGCGGGTGTCGTACTCGTGCGGCTTGCCATGGGTGTGACCGTCACAGGCGATGCGGGCATAGCCCGGCTGCCAGGGCACCAGCGACAGCGTCGACGCGTCGCCGACGGCCATGTAGTCGGCGTCGACATTGGGCGTCATGCCCATGCCCCAGATCGCGAAACCGGCGAAGCCGGCGCCATCCGTGACCACGGTTTTGTAGTGCTCGGCCGGAACCGACTTCGTCTTGGCCGAACCGTGGATATCCACGAACTGCGCGAGGATGTACTTGACCTCGTTTTCCTTCAGGAACTGCTGTGCTTCGCTGGGTGACATCACATTCCCTCCCTGTCCAAACGGCTCTGATCCCACTGATTTGCGTCAGCTTCGATGACGCGCTCTTTGCTTGTTATTGCTGTGCAATCCGCCCGAGTGCATCGAGGCCGACCGCTCCACCTCCGAGATCCGCAGCCACCTCGACCAGCGTGGCCCACAGATAGCCGCCGTAGGTGCCGTCGCACCACAGGCGGAAATACGTGCCGTCGGCGCCGTCGAGCGCGATCGCGGTGACGCCGACGCCGACCATCGAGGTCATCACCAGCGGCTGCGCGCTCGGCGACAGGCTGGCGAAATCGAAGGCGCAGGTCTGGCGGGTCAGTTCGATCGCGTTGCGGCCGGTAATCACCAGCGCGGCGTCGTAGCGCGGCACCGGATAGACGCCAGCGCTCGGCGCGGTGGCGAGCATCGTGGCGGCGCGACTGCCGCCGGCGACGTCCTCGACCAGGAACTCGGTATTGCCCATGCGCAGCACCAGCGTGCCGTCATCGAGGCGCAGATAGCTGTTCGGCCGTTCCGGCGTGGCGATGCCGAGCGCGTTGAGCCAGGCGGCGGCGCCCGGTCCCTTGACGCCGGCACGGCGGCGGAACGACAGGTCGCCGATACCGGCCAGCGGCACACGTGCTGCGTCGGCCGAACCGTAGGCGGCGACGCTCTGCATCGTCTCGACCTGGGTCCACTTCGCCGCGTGCGGCGCCTGTTCGTCGAACAGCGGACTGATGCGAGTAGGGGCGAAGGGGGCGTTCATTCGATTTCCTTCTGGCGTTCGTCTTTCGGGTCGAAGAAGGGCGTGCTGCAGACCTCGGCCGCGACCATGCTGCCGTCGGTGATGCGGATCGAGAACGGCGTACCCGGCTCGGTCATGCTGGGCAGCACGAAGGCCAGACCGATGTAGCGACCGACGTGCGGGCTCCACGAAATGCTGGTCACGCGGCCGGCGATGTCACCGTTCTCGATGATCAGGTGGCATTCCTTGGGCACTTCGCCGCTGTAGTTGTCGGCCAGGCGGAAGCCGACCAGCTTGCGCTTGAGCGGCATCTTCTTGACGATCTGCAGCGAGCGCTTGCCGGTGAAGAAAGGCTTGTCGAGCTTGACCGCCCAGTCCATGCCGACCTCGAACGGGTTGGTCAGGCCGTCGGTGTCCTGGCTCACGATCAGATGGCCCTTTTCCAGGCGCAGCAGACGCTGGGCCTCGACACCGAAGGGACCGATGCCGGCGCCTTCACCCGCCTTCATCAGCGCGTCCCACAGCGTCGGGCCGTATTCGGCCGGCACGTGGATTTCATAGCCCCATTCGCCGACGAAACCGACGCGCATCATGCGTACCGGGATGCCGGCGACGGTTCCGCTGCGCACCGCCAGATACGGGAAGGCGGCAGACGACAGGTCCATGTCGGTCAGCTGCGCCAGCACCTTGCGCGAGGCCGGGCCGGCGAGGTTCATCGCCGAGTACGAGCCGGTCAGGTTGATCAGGCCGCAGTCCAGCTTCCACTCGATGTTCAGGCGCGACAGTTCGCGATAGACGGTGGCCGCACCCGAGCTGGTGGTCGTGAAGTAGAAGACGTCTTCGGCGATGCGCGCCACCACGCCTTCGTCGCTCAGCACGCCGGACTCGTCGCACATGACGGCGTAGCGCGTGGCGCCCACCTTCATGTTGTCGTAGCGGCCGGTGTAGCAGCGGTTCAGGAACTCGGCCGCCTGCGGACCACGGATTTCCAGCTTGCCCAGCGTGCCGACGTCGATCAGCGCGACGGCGGTGCGCACGCGGCGCGCTTCTTCACGGATACAGTCGATGCGCGACTTGCCCTCGACCGCGTAATACTCCGGACGCTCCCACGCGCCGGCCTGCATGAACACCGCACCGAGCGCGGCGTGACGGCCGTGCAGCGGCGAGTGACGCTGCGGGCTGAAGCCGCGACCGGCCAGATGCGACAGCGGCACCGGGTGGAAGAACGGGCGCGCGGTCGTGGTGCCGACCTGCTGCGGCGACTTGCCGGTCAGGCGCGCCAGGATGCGCAGCGCCGTCATGTTCGAATGCTTGCCCTGGCTCGGGCCCATGCCGACAGTCGAGAAGCGCTTCAGCAGCTCGATGTTGTCGTAGCCTTCCTGCACCGCGTTCTCGAAATCCTTCACCTGCAGATCCTCGTCGAAATCGACGAAGTTCTTGCCGTCCGGATGGGCGACGATGGGCCATGCGTGCGACGGCGATTCGGTTTCGGGCGGCACATCGACCTGGGCAGCGCTGCCGTGACCGGCGTGCGCGGCGGCGGCCAGGCCGGCGCGCTGTCCGTCGGCGATGCGCGATTCCAGCTTGAACACGCCATTGACGCGACCACAGGCGAACACGCCTTCCGGCAGCTGGTCCGGCACGAACTGCTGCAGCAGTTCGTCGAAGCGCATCTTGGTGCCGGCCTGGTACAGCAGGTTGGCAGCCGGCGCCCAGCCGGTGCTCATGGCCAGACCATCACAGGCGATGCGACGCTGCGAACCCGACACCACGCGGCCCGAGCCGTCGATGCGGCAGGCGGTAATGCCGGCCAGTTCGCCCTTGCCGTCGGCGTGCGCCTCATAGACGGCGTGGCCAGCGAGGATTTCGACACCCTTGGCGCGCAGTGCGTCAGCCTGTGCCGACGGCGGCACGCTGGCACGCATGTCGAGCACGGCGGCAACGCTGGCGCCCGCAGCGATCAGGTCGAGCGCGACGCGGTAGCCGTCGGCGTTGGCCGCCAGCACGACGGCATTGCCCGCCGGCTTCACCGCGTAGCGGTAGATCAGGCGCTGCATCGCCGAGCCGTTCATGACGCCCGGCAGGTCGTTGTTGCGGAACACCGCCGGCTGTTCGAAGGCACCACTTGCGACGATGACGGCCTTGGCGCGCATCTTCGTCATCTTGTCGGCGTCGATCAGCGGCACCCACTGGTCGGCGTAGTAGGCACCGGCGTAGGTGCCCTCGAGCAGACGGATGTTGGCGTGCGCCTTCACCTTGTCGAGCAGTGAGCGGGTGTGCTGACGGCGGACGGCATCGCCGCCGAGCTGATAGAGGCCACTGCCACCGGCGCGAGCGTTCTCGTCACAGATCACGACGCGGGCGCCGGCATCGGCGGCCGACAGCGCGGCCGACAGACCGGACGGACCGGCGCCGATCACCAGCACGTCGCAGAAGTCGTAGCGCTTGGCGGTGCGGATGTGCGGCGTCGAGAAGTCGACTACGCCGAGGCCGGTGATGCGGCGGAACACGCGCTCCCACATCGGGAACAGGCGCTTGTTGTGGAAGGCCTTGTAGTAGAAGCCGACCGGCAGGAAGCGGGCGAACATGCCGAGGTGACGCGCGCGGTCATTGGCCAGACCGCCGAAGGTGTTCACCGCGGTCAGGTCCATGCCCTCGCGCACGGCGACCACGTCGCCGCGGGTGTTCAGCTTCTGGCCGTCCTGCACCATCACGTTCACGTCGTGGTTGGCCGCGGACAGGATGCCGCGCACGCGGTGGTACTTGAAGCTGCGGCCCTGGGTGCGCTGACCGGCCGCCCACAGCGCGCTGGCGATGCTGTCGCCAGCGACGGCTTCAAAGGCGCGACCTTCAAAACGGAACCGGACAGTGCGGCTGCGATCGAGCCACTCGTCGGGCATTGCGGGCAGGCGCATCACTTGTCTTCTCCATGCAGATAGGTGCGCAGCACCTTGTCCTTTTCGGTATCGCGCTCGGCGATGAACCAGGTGTTCGACGGCGTGTGGCACCACCATTCCTTCTTCACGCCAGGTGCGCCGTTGCGGTTGAACACGTAGTCGGCCCACTCTTCATCGGTGCAGGTGTCGGCGTCGGGTGCCGGGCGGATTTCGCCCCAGTACGCGAACTCCGAAATCGGACGCGTGCCGTTCATCGGACAGGTCATCAGTTTCATGTCGTCGTCTCCGCTCTCTGTTCGGCGCTCAGTGACCCACGCTCGCCGCACCCTTCTCGCCGGTCAGCGAGTAGTTGCGGAAGCGGTCGAGCGAGAAGCCGGTGATCAGCTCGTGCGGCTTGTCATTGACGGCGGTCCAGGCCATGGTCTTGCCACAGACCGGCGTCGCCTTGAAGCCCCAGGTACCCCAGCCGGAATCGAGATAGAAGCCTTCGACCGGAGTCAGACCCATGATGGGCGCGAAGTCCGGCGTCATGTCGGCCATGCCGGCCCACTGGCGCACCACCTTGGAATGGGACAGGAAGGGGAACATGTCGAGCAGGTGAGCGGCGAGGCCTTCCGGGAAGTCCAGCGTCGAGCGCGTCGATTGCACTTCGTACGGATCGAGCGAGGCGCCCATCACCAGTTCGCCGCGGGCGCTCTGGCTGACATAGATGTGCAGGCTGCCGGACACCAGGATGGTGTCGAGCCAGGGCTTCATCGGCTCGCTCACCATGGCCTGCAGCGGATGCACGAAGATCGGCGTCTTGAAGCCCACCATGTCGGTGATGCGCGGCGTGAAGCCGGCGACCGCACAGATGACCTTGTTGGTCGAGATGAAACCCTTGGTGGTGTGTACTCCGACCACCTTGCCGCCCTTGACCTCGATGCCGGTGACTGCGGTCTGCTGGTGGATTTCCGCACCGCGCATGTCGGCGCCGCGGCCGTAACCCCAGGCCACCGCGTCGTGGCGGGCCACGGCCCCCGGCGCGTGGTACAGCGCGCCCTGGATCGGCGCATGACCGCCACAGGACAGGTCGATCTGCGGGGTCTGGCGCTTCACCTCTTCCGGGCCGACCACTTCGGACGCGATGCCGTAGTGCTTGTTCACCTCGGCGCGCCAGCGCATCGTGCGCATCGCGGAGTCGGTGTGGGCCAGCGTGAAGTGGCCGCGCGTCGAGTAGAAGAGGTTGAGATCGAACTCGGTCGACAGGTCCTGCCACAGCTGGACCGACTTGTCGTAGAACTTGACGCCTTCGGGCGTCAGGTAGTTCGAGCGGATGATGGTGGTGTTGCGGCCGGTGTTGCCGCCACCGATATAGCCCTTTTCGAGTACCGCCACGTTGGTGATGCCGTGATCACGGGCGAGGTAGTAGGCGCTGGAGAGGCCGTGGCCACCCCCGCCGATGATCACCACGTCGTACGAGGGCTTGAGCTTGTCGTGAGCCGTAAACATCCGGGGTTCCGGATGGGACTTCGACAGACCGAATCGCAATAGGCGCCAGGGCATGTGCTTTCCTGTAGTCCAGACTGAAAGGGTGTCGCTTCTGCTGCAATGCAGCGTGTTTCGGGTGAAGCAACTTTTTTTCGAATCATGAACCTTTTTGTACCCAAGTCAACTTAAATTCTTCTTATGAAACCCCGCGTGTAAGATAACGGTCACAAGGGACAGGTAGAGGCCCAGTCTGGAGGCGGAAAAGCAATGAGTACACAAGACGGCGTCATGGAAGGGGAGCTGGAGCGCTACCTCGGAAACACCATCCGGGAGCTGCGCCGGGCGCACGGCCTGACGATTGCCGATATTTCGGAGCGCGCCGACATCAGCCGCGGCATGCTGTCGCGCATCGAGAACGGTCAGACCGCCACCAGTCTCGACGCGCTGTCACGCATCGCGCGCGCGCTTGGCGTGTCGCTGTCTGCGCTGTTCAAGAACTACGAGACGGAGGGCGGCGGCGCGCAGCTGATCAAGGCCGGCGAGAGCATGGAAGTGGCCCGCCGCGGCACGCGCAGCGGTCACACCTACCACCTGCTGTCCTATCACCAGGGCCCGACCAAGCTGTTCGAGCCCTTCCTGATCACGATCGAGCAGGAAAGCGAAACCTTCCCGGTGTTCGAACACCCGGGCACGGAGTTCATCTACATGCTGGAAGGCCGCATCGAGTACCGCCACGGCAAGACGGTGTACGACCTGCAGCCGGGCGACGCGCTCACCTTTGACGGCAACGTGCCGCACGGCCCGGAAAAGCTGACCCAGGTGCCCATCCGCTTCCTGTCGATCACGATCTACCCGGAAGCGGGGCATGAGTAAGCGGGTAGGGGCTGGGGGCTAGGGGTCAGGGGCTGGTGCGGCCCCCGACGCCTTGAAGCCCTGACCTCAGACGGCGACTTCTCGTGAAGTGATGGTGTAGCTGAAACCGGCGGGGTCGAGGCTGTCCAGGCGGCCGGCAGCGGTTTCGCCCTGCGGATACATCAGGAAGGGCACGGCGGCGCCGTTCGACCCCGGCAGTGCGATGTCGTGAGCGACGTTGTAGGCCAGCCAGTTCATTTCCCACGCGCCGAACAGTTTCTTGCGCGCAGCAACGACGACATCGTCCTTCAGCGTCAGCCCCGGACGCTCTTCCAGCACCACCTTGCGCACGTCGGCCGGATCGACCGGTACCCATCCGTAACCGGCCAGCCACACCTCGGCGCGGCAGTGCTGCGCCTTCGTGATGTCGCCGCTCTTGCCCAGGCTCTTGTAGCCGAACTTCGAATCGGCCACGCGGATGCCATAGACATCGCGCGCCGGCAGCCCCACCGAGCGGGCAAGGCCGACGAACAAGGCATTCAGGTCGGCGCACTTGCCCGACAGGTTGCCGCTCTCCAGCATGCTGCGGATGTCGCCCAGTCCACAGCCGCGCGTCTTCGGATTGCGCTCGGTGTTGTCGCAGATCCACTCGTACAGCGCACGGGCACGGTCGGTATCGGTCTTTGCGCCGCGTGTCGCCTTCTGCGCGGTGTCGAGCACGATGCCGTCGGTCGGCAGCAGTTCGGTCGGCTGCGTGAACAGGCGCCGCTCGGCCGCGTCGAGCGGCGGTACCGCGCTCGGCGCAGCGAAATCGATCGCGCGGTCGCGGGTGGCGAAGCGGCTGACCACCTCGATCTCCGGCGCGGCCTGCCCGGCGCTCCACTGCGCGACCAGCATGCGTGCGCCATAGACCGTGTCCTCGGCCACACCGGCGCGCGCGGCGTTGCCGCTCCATTCGTTGCCCAGCGTGCGGATCCAGTCGTCGTTGTTCAGCGACGGCAGCGGAATCCACACCGTTACCGCCTGATCGCTGGCCACCGGCGTCACCCGGGTCACCACCTCGTAGGTGCGCCAGCCACTCGCTGGCGACGGATCGAAGCCGGCCGGGGCGGCGCGCAGTGCGCCGGGCAGTGAGGCCGACAGGCCGGCCAGCGCACTGGCGTGAATGAAACGACGACGATCCATGGACATTCTCCAGACGAAATTCAATCAGCGCATCAGGCGCTGCAGCTGTTCGCGCACCGCCGTTGCGTTCCAGTCGACAACGCCCTGCGCACGCGCCACCACGCGATGCCGGCCATCGAGCACCACGGTGTAGGGCAGCAGGCGCACACCCCACGCCTTGCTGATGCGCTGCTCGCGGTCGAACAGCAGCGGCAGTGCGACACCGGCCTGATCGAGGAAGCGGCGGGCATCGGCGTCGCGGTCGGCGACGGCAATGGTCAGCACCACGACCCCCCTGTCCGCGAGCGCCTGCAGCGCCGGCATTTCCTCGCGACAGGGTTCGCACCACGACGCCCAGAAATTCACCAGCACCGGACGACCGGCGTATGACGCGAGCCGCGTGGCAAGGTTCGCGTCGCCGCTCTGCGGCAATGCCGTCGGCTCGACCGGCGTCAAGGCGGCCGCACAGAACTGCGCCGAGCACAGCGCCAGCAGGCAGGCCGTCAGACGGCCGGCACGCAGAACGGACGGAAACATGTGCGCACGAAGGATGAGTCGAAGCGCGCAGTGTAGTGGCAGCCGGTACTCATTTCATCCGTTCGCCCCGTACGGCCACTGTCACGCCGCTGTCACCACCCCGTCACCGGCCTGCATTGGGCCGCGATGACACTGTCCATATGCGTCGCGACGATCCCCGCACCGACATCGCCTTCACCGTCGAACGCCTGCAGGCGGCGGACGAGGCATTGCGCATTGCCGTCGTGACCGAGACCTGGCCGCCCGAGGTCAATGGCGTGGCGATGAGTCTGAAGCGCATGGTGGACGGCCTGCTTGCGCGCGGCCACCGGGTGCAGCTGATCCGGCCGAAGCAGCACGCGACCGACGCGCCACTGCGCGACGGCCCGCTGCGCGAGGTGCTGGCGCGCGGCGTACCGATTCCGAAGTACGGCAGCCTGCGCGTCGGCCTGCCGGCCAAGCAGAAGCTCGCCCGGCTATGGACGCTGGAGCGTCCCGACCTGGTGCATCTCGTCACCGAAGGCCCGCTCGGCTGGTCAGCGATGGCGGCGGCGCGCAAGCTCAAGCTGCCGGTGACCAGCGACTTCCGCACCAATTTCGACGCCTACAGTGCGCACTACGGCATCCGCTGGCTGAAACGGCCGATCGCCGCCTACCTGCGCCGCTTCCACAACCTCGGTCACGCCACCTTCGTACCGACGCAGGCGCTGCAGGCGCAGCTGACCGACTGCGGCTACCGCAATATCGAAGTCGTGTCGCGCGGCGTCGATACCGCGCTGTTCTCGCCGTCGCGTCGCAGCAAGGCGCTGCGCGCAGCCTGGGGGGTCGGCGCGGACGATCTGGTGATCGCCTTCGTCAGCCGCCTGGCCCCGGAGAAGAACCTCGACCTGGTCGCCCGTGCGTTCGAGGCGCTGCGCCGCGAGCGGCCGGACGCACGCATGCTGTGGGTCGGCGACGGACCGGCGCGCGAAACGCTGGCGCAGCAGTATCCGCACCACCTGTTCGCCGGCATGCGCAGCGGCGAGGATCTGGCCACTCACTACGCCAGCGCCGACCTGTTCCTGTTCGGCAGCCTGACCGAAACCTTCGGCAACGTGTTGACCGAAGCGCTGGCCAGCGGCCTGCCGGTGGTGAGCTACGCCCAGGCGGCCGCGGCCGAACTGATAGAACCCGGCCGCAATGGCCTGCTGGCGCCGCCGGGCGACGAAGCGACCTTCATCGAACAGACCTTGCGCGCCGGCCGCGACGATGCGCTGCGCGCCGCGATGGCGACCGGTGCGCGACGCAGCGTCGAGCAGCTGGACTGGAACAGCGTGGCGGACACCTTCGCCCGCCGGCTGCGCAACGCCGTCAGCAGCGCGGAAACCCTGCGCCGGGCACGCGACGACGCGTTCTGAAGGCCTGCCGGTGCCGCTCCAGGCGCCGTATACTCGCGGTTTTCCCGCTACCGGCACGCCCTCCATGTCCGTCCTCATCTGCGGCTCCATCGCCTACGACAACATCATGGTCTTTCCGGACCGCTTCAAGCACCACATCCTGCCGGACCAGATCCACATCCTGAACGTGTCCTTCCTGGTGCCGGACATGCGGCGCGAGTTCGGCGGCTGCGCCGGCAACATCGCCTACAACCTGAAGCTGCTGGGCGGCGAACCGCTGATGATGGCCACCGTCGGTCAGGACGCCGGCCCCTATTTCGAGCGCTTCGCGGCGCTCGGCATCCCGGTCACCCACGTGCGCCGCGTCGATGACGCCTTCACCGCGCAGTGCTTCATCACCACCGACCTCGACGACAACCAGATCACCGCCTTCCATCCGGGCGCGATGAGCTTTTCTCACGAGAACCGGGTCGGCGACGCACAGGGCGTGAAACTGGGCATCGTCGCCCCCGACGGCCGCGACGGCATGCTGACGCACGCGCAGCAGTTCGCCGACGCCGGCATCCCCTTCGTGTTCGATCCGGGTCAGGGCATGCCGATGTTCAACGGCGACGACCTGCTGCACTTCCTCGAACTGGCGACCTGGTGCACGGTCAATGACTACGAGGCGCGCATGCTGTGCGACCGCACCGGTCTCAGCGAAGCGCAGATCGCCGAGCGCGTCGACGCGCTGATCGTCACCCGCGGCGGCGAAGGTTCGCGCGTCTATCACGGCGGCACGGTGACCGAGGTGGCCTGCGTACCCGCTGACGCGCTGCTCGACCCGACCGGCTGCGGCGACGCCTACCGTGGCGGCCTGCTGTACGGCCTGTCGCGCGGCGCCGACGTCGTGTCGTCGGCCCGCCTGGCCTCGGTGATGGGGGCGATCAAGATCGCCAGCCGCGGCGGCCAGAACCACGCGCCGACGCGCACCGAGATCGAGCGCCGCTTCCGCGCCACCTTCGGCAGTGCGCTCGATTTCTGACCCGGAGCACGGAAACAACTGCTCACGATTGCAGCATCGCCGGTTCATTGCCGGCGCGTTAAATGAGGTGGTTTGCCGGCATCGTGCCGGCAGCGATCCGACGGAGAGATGAAATGAATCGCTTGGCGCTTGCCGCGCTGATGACCGCCGGCCTGGTGCTGGCCGGCTGCCAGTCCAGCCTGTCCGGTGACACCTATTCGCGCGATCAGGCGCGGCGCGAAATGTCGGTACGCATGGGTACGGTCGAGGCCGTGCGCGCGGTCACCATCGAAGGCACCAAGTCACACGTCGGCACCGCCAGCGGTGCCGCCATCGGCGGCCTGGCCGGTGGACGCGGTTCGACCGCAGGCGCCATCGCCGGCGCAGTGGTCGGCGGCGTCGCCGGTGCATTGATCGAGGAAGGCGCGACCCGCCGCTCCGGTCAGGAAATCACGATACGTCTGGACAGCGGCAACGTGATCGCCGTGGTGCAGGAAGGCGACGAGAAGTTCAACCCGGGCGACCGCGTGAAACTGGTCGGCTCCAGCGGCAATACGCGGGTCAGCCGTTACTGATGTCGGTCTGCGTGTGCGGCAGCGGCCGCGCGGCGGGCGCCTGCTGCGCGCGCCTCCATGCCGGCGAGCCGGCACCGACGCCGGAAGCGCTGATGCGCTCGCGCTACAGCGCCTTCGTGCTCGATCTGCGGGACTACCTGCTGGCGACCTGGCACCCGACGACGCGTCCCCCCGCACTGCCGCCGCCTGAGCCGGGCCTGAAATGGCTCGGGCTGGAGGTGAAGCGCAGCGCGCTGCAGGACGCCGATCACGGCACGGTCGAATTCGTCGCCCGCAGCAAGCTGGGCGGACGGGCGCACCGCCTGCACGAAAACAGCCGTTTCGTGAGGGAGGACGGGCGCTGGTACTACGTCGATGGCGATTTCACGGGCTGAGCGCGACCGCCGGGCGCAGATTCGATGTTCAGGGGCCCGCGCGTCCGATGATGACGGCGCGGTCGCGGTCAAAAGGCCATCCGCGCAGGATGCGACTCAGTAGTCGTCGTCGTTCGCGACTTCGTCCTCTTCATCTTCCTCGTACTCGTCGTCCGCCTCTTCGGCGACGCGGGCTTCGAGGAAGGCCTTGAAATCGTCCGGGTCACAGAACTCGTCGATGAAATCGGCGAGTACGCTGACCACCATGTCGGGGTCCCAGTCGCACTGGTCGGCGGCGTCGTGGATCAGCTTTTCGGTGCTCATTGTCTTTCTCCCGAAGGAACACTGACGAGGGTGAGAACGGCTTTTGCAGCCTAGCACAGCCTCATTGCTTCGCCACCGTATCGGCGTTCTGGCCGAACAGCAGCTTGCGCGACTGCTCGTCCACGACCGGCTTGTCGCTGACCTGGGCGCCGCGCTCGTAGGCGCGCACGGTGGCGGTGCGGGCACGTATCGATTCGAACCAGCGCTTCAGGTGCGGAAAATCGTCCAGATCCATCTGCTGGCGCTTGTGCGGCACCACCCACGGGTAGCTCGCCATGTCGGCGATCGTGTAGTCGTCGCCAGCGATGAAGGCGCGGTCCGCCAGATGCTTGTTCAGCACGCCATACAGTCGGCCGGTTTCGTCGACATAGCGCTTGATCGCGTAGGCGATCGCCTCCGGCGCGTACTGGACGAAGTGGTGGTTCTGCCCGGCCATCGGCCCGAGACCGCCGACCTGCCAGAACAGCCATTCGAGCGCCTGCACCCGGGCACGCAGATCGGACGGCAGGAACTTTCCCGTCTTTTCAGCGAGATACAGCAGGATGGCGCCCGACTCGAACACCGACAGCGGCGCCCCGCCGTCGGCCGGCGCGTGATCGACGATGGCGGGCATGCGATTGTTCGGCGAGATGGCCAGGAATTCGGGGCGGAACTGCTCGCCGGCGCCGATATTGACCGGAACGATGCGGTGCTCGACGTTCGCTTCTTCGAGGAACATCAATACCTTGTAACCGTTCGGGGTCGGCCAGAAATGAAGATCGATCACGATGCGCTGCCTCGGAATGAATGCCGTCGCGTCCAGCCTACCCTGCCGCCGCGGTTTCTGTCTGCCCGAGCTGTAAGCCGCCGTGTCGGATGGCGCACCGCCGCCACGTACAATGTCGCTTTCTCGCAACTGCCTCGCCCATGCTCCAGCACGCCATCATCCCGGTCACCCCGTTCGCCCAGAACTGCACCCTGCTGTGGTGCGACGAAACGATGAAGGGCGCCGTCGTCGACCCGGGCGGGGATCTCGACCGCGTGCTGGCCGAGGTGAAGCGCCACGGCATCACGCTGGAAAAGATTCTGATCACCCACGGCCACCTCGATCACGCCGGCGCGACACAGGACCTGGCGGAACAGTTCGAGCTGCCGATCGAAGGCCCGCATCCGGACGACAAGTTCTGGATAGACGGCTTCCCGGTGCAGGCGCAGATGTTCGGTTTCCCGCCCTGTCGCCCCTTCGTGCCGACCCGCTGGCTGGCCGACGGCGACACCGTGACCGTGGGCAAGGTGACGCTGGACGTGGTGCACTGTCCTGGCCACACGCCGGGCCACGTGGTGTTCGTCGACCGCGCCGGCCGTCTGGCCCAGGTCGGCGACGTGCTGTTCGCCGGCTCGATCGGCCGCACCGACTTTCCGCGCGGAAACCACGGCGACCTGATCCGTTCCATCCGCGACAAACTGTTCCCGCTCGGTGACGACATCCGCTTCATCCCCGGCCACGGCCCGATGTCCACCTTCGGCGAGGAACGCAAGTACAACCCCTACGTGGGCGGAAACCACTGATATGCAACTCGAACGCATCCTGCAGAGCCAGGGCTTCGGCACCCGCCGCGAATGCCGCGCGCTGGTGCGCCTCGAACGCGTCACCGTCGGCGGTGGAATGATCGACGACCCCTTCGTCGAACTCGATCCCGAAGGCCTGGAATTCACCGTGAACGGCCAGCCGTGGCGCTATCACGAGAAGGCCTACGTGATGCTGCACAAGCCGGCCGGCTACGAGTGCTCGCAGAAGCCCAAGCACCACCCGGCGGTGTTCACGCTGCTGCCCTCGCCGCTGGTGGTGCGCGCGGTGCAATGCGTCGGCCGGCTCGACGAGGACACCACCGGTCTCTTGCTGCTGACCGACGACGGCCAGTTCATCCACAAGCTCACCTCGCCCAAGCACGGCGTGCTGAAGCGCTATGTCGCGACCACCAAGCACCCGGTCGACGACGCCCAGCTCGCCGCGCTGCGCGGCGGCGTCGAACTGAATGACGCGCCCGGAATATCGGTGGCCGCGCACGCGGTCGAACAGATCGATGCGAACCACCTGTCGATCACGATAGGCGAAGGCAAGTATCACCAGGTCAAGCGCATGGTGGCCGCCGCCGGCAACCGCTGCGAGGCGCTGCACCGGGTCGCCGTGGGCAGGCTGGAACTGCCGGCCGATCTGGCACCCGGCGAGTGGCGCTGGATCGATCCATCGGAGGTGTGAGCGCATGGCCATACAGACCGATTCCCTGCCCAGCGGCCCGCGCATCGTGTCGGCCGCGCCGGCCAGCCCGCAGGAGGACGCGCTGGAGCGCGCGCTGCGGCCAAAGCGGCTCGACGAATACATCGGCCAGCAGAAGATCCGCGACCAGCTCGACATTTTCGTCGCCGCCGCCCGCGGTCGCAGCGAGCCGCTGGACCACGTGCTGCTGTTCGGCCCGCCGGGCCTGGGCAAGACCACGCTGGCCCACATCGTTGCCGCGGAAATGGGCGTCAATCTGCGCCAGACCTCGGGCCCGGTACTGGAGCGCGCCGGCGACCTGGCGGCGATACTGAGCAACCTCGAACCGAACGACGTGCTGTTCATCGACGAAATCCACCGCCTGAGCCCGGTGGTGGAGGAAATCCTCTACCCGGCGCTGGAGGATTTCCAGATCGACATCATGATCGGCGAAGGCCCGGCGGCGCGCTCGATCAAGCTCGACCTGCCGCCGTTCACGCTGGTCGGCGCCACCACGCGCGCCGGCATGCTCACCAACCCGCTGCGCGACCGTTTCGGCATCGTCGCCCGGCTGGAATTCTATTCGGCCGACGAGCTGGCGCTCATCGTGCGCCGCTCGGCGCGCCTGCTCGACTGCGCGATCGACGACGCCGGCAGCCTCGAAATCGCCCGTCGCTCGCGCGGCACGCCGCGCATCGCCAACCGCCTGCTGCGCCGCTGCCGCGACTACGCGCAGGTAAAAGCCGACGGCACCATCACGCGCGAAGTGGCCGATGCCGCACTGCTCATGCTGGACGTGGACAGCGTCGGACTGGACCTGATGGACCGCAAGCTGCTTGAAGCGGTGATCGACAAGTTCGATGGCGGCCCGGTCGGCGTGGACAACCTCGCCGCCGCCATCGGCGAATCGCGCGACACCATCGAGGACGTGCTGGAGCCCTATCTGATCCAGCAGGGCTATCTGCAGCGCACGCCACGCGGCCGCATCGCGACGGCGGCGATCTATCGCCACTTCGGGTTCAACGCACCCGGCCCCGCGGTCGCCTCGCTGTGGGACGAACGACCGGAGGGCTGACCGCCGATCAGCGGTCGCCGTCGGTCGCGCGGCGGCGCATTTCGTCGAGCGCGGAATCGAAGCGCGCGTCGCCGGCCCGGATGTTCTCGATATAGACCTCCCACGCCTCGACACCCTGGCGAGCGGCGATCAGTTCGCCCGGCCGCAGCGCGAACGCGCGGTCCTCGTCGCGGGTGCGCAGCTTGGGCGGCGTGAACAGCACCAGCATTTCACCGCGCGCGAAGACGTCCTTTGCCAGCGCGACACGGCGCGACGCCGCCGCCGGGCCGATCGAACCATTGGGCGTGGTGACCCGGCCAGTCAGTGAATCGACGCCGGTGTAGAGCGCCGGATCGCGCGGGTTCTGGCCGGCCTCGATCAGATCGTCGATCTGCGCCATCACCTCCTCGCGCCGCTGCGGTTCTTCGAGCAGCAGCGGGAACACCGCGGCGTTGAGACGTTTCGCGTAATCCTCGAAATTGAGCTTCACCCGCATCGCCACCGCCTCGTCCGTCACGTTGCGGCCCAACGCGTCGAAGGCCTGGACGGCGCGCCCCACCTCCTCGATGGCCACTCTGGCCAGCAGCGCGGCGCGCGCGTGGTGATGGTGACGCAGCAGCAGCGGCACTTCGTGCAGCAGCTGACGTGCGTTGTCGATGGCCACGTCGCGGATGGTGCGCAGCAGACGGGAACTGAGGGGGATGGTGGCGAAGGATGCGGACGACACGGCTTTGCTCCGGTTACGCAGATGGACATACCGGCTTGTGGCCGGCGGTCGCAGATCAGCATACCCAGCACGCTTCGACGCGTCCAGATGCCGGCGCGCCTGTGCGGACAGGGTCAGCCGGCGAGCGCGCGCTCGATGAAATGGCGCGGCACGCGCGTCTTCGGCACGCGGCCGCCGAACCAGGCGCGCACGTCCTCGTCCAGACCGATGCCGTGCATGTAGTTGTACAGCGCCTTGTTCAGCGCGGCGCCCATCGCGTCGTGGTCGGTGCCGACCGGGTCGATGAAGCCAACGTCGTTCTTCGCAAAGGTGACCGGCGGCAGCGGCAGCAGCTGTACGCCGTAGTCCTCCGGGTGCATGCCAACCGGTGAATGCACGGTACAGGCGAAGCGGTGGAAGAAGCCGCTCTGGATGCAGCCGTGCTCGAACAGCTGGCGCACGTATTCGAGCGCATCGACCGTGTCCTGCACCGTCTGCGTCGGAAAGCCGTACATCAGATAGGCGTGCACCAGAATGCCGGCGTCGGCGAAGCCGCGCGTGACGCGCGCGACCTGCTCGACCGACACGCCCTTCTTCATCAGCTGCAGCAGCCGGTCGCTCGCCACTTCCAGTCCGCCGGAAATGGCGATGCAGCCGCTGCCGGCCAGTTCCAGGCACAGCTCCGGCGTGAACGACTTCTCGAAGCGGATATTGCCCCACCATGAAATGCTCACGTCGCGCCGCTTCAGTTCGGCGGCGAAAGCGCGCAGCGACTTCGGCGGCGCCGCCTCGTCGACCAAGTGGAAACCGGTCTGCCCGGTCTCGGCGATGATGGCTTCGACGCGATCGACCAGCGTGCTTGCACTGGCCGCGTCGTAGCGCGAAATGTAGTCGAGGCTCACGTCGCAGAAGCTGCACTTCTTCCAGTAGCAGCCGTGCGCCACCGTGAGCTTGTTCCAGCGCCCGTCCGACCACAGCCGGTGCATCGGGTTGAGCATGTCGAGCAGCGACAGGTAACGGCCCAGCGGCAGACCGGCCCAGGTCGGCGTGCCGACCTCGTCGAACGGGATGTCCGGCTCGACGAAGTTCACGTACTTCACCGCGCCATCCGGTTCGCGCAGGAAAGTGCGCACCAGTCGCTGTCGCGAGCGTCCACCGGCGAGGTGGTCGAGCAGCGCCAGCAGCGGCCGCTCGCCGGCGTCCAGCGTCACGTAATCGAAGAAGTCGAACACGCGCGGCTCGCTCAACTCGCGCAGTTCGGTGTTGACGAAGCCGCCGCCGAGCACGGTGACGATGGACGGATCGACCGCCCGTATCGTCTGCGCGATGCGGAAGGCCGCGTACACCGCGCCGGGAAAGGGCACCGACAGCAGCACCACCCGCGGCGCGTGGCGTGCCAGCGCCTCACGCGTCAGTCGGTCGAGCGCGCCGTCGACCAGGGTGGGCGTGGCAGCGAGCGCCTGCGCCAGCGGGTCGAAGCTGGGCTGGCTCTGCGCCAGCGATTCGGCGTAGCGGACGAATTCGAAGCGCGGATCGACGGCTTCGCGTATCGCGTCGGCGACGTCGTTCAGGTAGAGCGTCGCGAAATGGCGCGCGCGGTCCTGCACGCCCAGCGCGCCGAAGGCCCAGGCCAGCGGATCACCGCCGTCCGGGTCGATGTAGGCCTCCAGCGACTCGAAGCGCGGCCCTTCGGGCAGAAAGCCGCGCGACACGATGCGGTGCGCCAGCGTCGGATCGCGCCCCTGCAGGAAGGCGAGCACCGGCGCCATGGTCGCCGCGTAGCGCGCATGCTGCGCCGCGAAACTGGCCGCGGCGCGCGGGCGCTTCTTCTGCGGCAGCGCCTCGCAGGCCTCGCGCAGCGCCACCAGACCGTCGCGCGACAGCAGGTCCAGCACCAGCGCCAGCGCCAGATCCTCCTGCACCGCATCGACGCCGCGCGAGCGCAGAAAGCCGGTCAGGTAGGCGGTGGAGGGATAGGGCGTGTTCAGCTGCGTCATCGGCGGAATGACGGACAGCACACGGGGCGACGGGGTGGTGGAAGCGGGCGCGCTCATGATGGATACGGCGGTGCGACAAGCCGCGCAGCGTACCCGAAGGCGCGCCGATCCGCGCAATACCTCACGACTGACTGCTCGCAGCATCGGTGACCACGCTTCGTTCCCAAATATTTACTCGGCAATTCCCTGCGCCCCCCTAACATCACGGCGATACGAGCGAGAAGGTCCGACGACGCCGTACCGAGGAGAGAGGCCACGATGCCCGAATCACCTACCCAAGCCGGGCCGCTGTCCGTCGCAGTGCTGATCGAGGCACTGGCGGCCGATGCCGGTGACCGTGCGGCGCTGATGCGCAGCGACGGCAGCAGCCTGTCGCGCGCCGAGCTTGCCCGATGCACCCGCCTGCTGGCGCAGCGGCTCCGCGCGCTCGGCATCGCACCGACCGACCGGGTGGCGGTGCTCGCGCCCAATGGCATCGACATGGCGCTGGCCGTGCTGGGCACGATGCGCGTCGCCGCCTGCGCGCCACTCAATCCGCAGTACGGACCGGCCGAACTGGCCTTCTACCTGGACGACCTCGCGGCACGTGCGCTGGTCGTCACCGGCGACAGCCCGGCGCTGGCGCGCGAGATCGCGGCGCAGCGCGGTCTGCCGGTGATCGAGGCGGGCGAAGCGCTGTGGGCGACCGGCGACGCGCCGCTGCCGCCGACACCGGCGTCCGACGACATCGCGCTGGTGCTGCACACCTCGGGTACCACCTCGCGTCCGAAGCAGGTTCCGCTCAGTCACGCCAACCTCGCCGCATCGATGGCCCACATCGTCGCCGCGCTGCAACTCGGCGCCGACGACTGCGCACTGAACGCGATGCCGCTGTTTCACATCCACGGTCTGGTCGCCGGCCTGCTGGCGCCGCTGGCCGCCGGCGGCCGCACCGTGTGCGCACCGGCACTGCGCCTGCCCGATTTCTTCGACTGGC